>CAYTWV010000014.1:0-5890 GCA_964442235.1 uncultured Myxococcales bacterium
AGCAAGGCCAAGCTAAGAACGACCCTCGCAGTAGCCGTTTTCATGAGCGCCCCCTCGAGTGGCATACGAGCCGTCATTTAACCATAACTGCCACGAAAAGCAAGGGAAGAAATCGTGGAGCGCCCCGCGGCGGGGCTGCGTCACTCAGAGGAGAACATAAACGTCTGGTAAATATCGGCCCTGGCCTTGCTAAAGACGATCTGACGCAGGACCCCTACGATACAACCAGAGACGTTACTACCGGCCATTTGATCTTCGATCACGGTCACCGTAGCCAAGCCCTCGTTGTCCACTTGGACGCGCACTTTCACTTTTCCCGCCAACTGCCGATTCTTTCGAACCTCAGTTTTGTAGCAGCGCTGAATGCCCGATGAGCGGCCTCGAATCTTCTTGCGAACTTCTGCGACTTCGGGCTTTTCCCCGGCCTTGTCGCCAGAGGTCGAAAACTTCACTTCGGGCTCACGCTCGACGTTGGTGTTATTCGTCTCCACGACCACAATCTGGGTCTTGTCCGTCTTGATCTCGGCACTCTGGGTATCAATCTTGCCCGCGTTGGTTGGAAGCGTGAAGGTGGCGGGCGCTGCGGCCAATGCCCCTGTCGGGACGGCGAATGCCCCCGCTCCACCGATGCCTGACCCAAGTGACAATCCGCTATCAAGGCCACTGCCGCCGCCCAGTCCATAACCGGGGGTGCCAACTGTAGTGGGGCCAGCCAACAACCCCGAAGCCCGACGCCGACCCTGGGCCAATCCATCGGCAACGGTACCTTCTCCATCGCCAAACATCGTTCCAACCATCGCAACTTTGGCTCCGCCTCCGGGAACTGGCCGAGTGGAGGGGCCACCGAGGTTCGTAGCGGCGGGCATTCCAAGGTCAATTTGCCCCACGCCGCCGGTTTCAACACCCCCAACCTCCGGTCCACCCACAGAGTCGACCCCAACCAAGTTGGCATCATCCCCAGCAGCGTCGACAAGAGCCTGACTGCCTGCCATAGTAATAATTCGTTGCGTCTCCGCTGCCTGGACCGTCGGATCTGCCTTTTCTTCCTTCTTCTTGCCCTCTTCCTTCTTCTTCTCTTCCACCTTCTTTTCTTCTGGCGGCTTCACGCTTACCAATGTAGCGAAAAGTTTCGATTCACTTTTTCGCACCGGCGCCATGTATCGCCCCGTCTGCCGCCACCAAATATCCATGTAAGCGAAGGTTCCTAGAATCGTCACCAGAGCGAACGCGAATGCCAGCACAAAGGTTCGGTCGGTGTTTTGGAAGACGGACGCTCGGTGCCCCGACACCATCTGCAGCCGGGGAATCTCGGGAGGGGGAGTCACGAACTGGAACAACAGGGTCACATCCCCCACGACGACTTTGCCTCGACTGGCTTCGGTCATGGGCAGAAAGAAGCGGCTGTCCTTGCGATCCGCCAAGCCCCGCTGGGCAATGGTCTTCAAATCCAAGACTTCATCACCCACAAGCACCTTTCCAAGCATGCCTTTTTCGAACAGCAGCAAATACTTGCCGCCTCGAAAATCGATGACAGTGCTGGTCAAGGGCAGCCGTGGCGATGGAACCGAGAACTTATTTCGGGTGGATTGGCCGACCGTAACAGCCTCTCGTGGCCTGAGCAGACGCTCTTCGATGATGCGCCCGCCCTGGACGATTCCTACGCGGAGAATCTTCTCCAAGCGTTTCTCGGGGGTCATGGTGTAGCCACCTCCCAAACCGGTTGAATTCTGTGCCATGCATCCTGAAAACAGCCTGGCAGCGTCCAATAAGGTGCGAACCCCAATTTTGCCGTATTGCGCTGTAGTAGGGACGAGGGCACCATCGACACCGGCTCCCTTTACAGGTTCCTGGCAATGGCCAGTCGGAAACGGGACAGGCCTTGATCGTTGAAATGTGCCTTTCCCGCTGTGTAGATGACTTCCATCAGCACTCGGAACGGGACTTCTTTGTCCACGACCAGAGTGACGGTCCCTTTGAACTTTCGCCCCAACTGCTCGTTTTCCCGCACCTGATTTTCCACGGCCAGGTTCAGCGCCTCAAGTAGTGGCTGGATCACCAGACTGGTAGCATCCGACCGCTCTTTGTGCTGCTTGTCCACGGCAAGGCTGAAGGTCTTGCTGCAGACACCATCCAGGTTTGGATCCTCGGGATTGATCTCGCACAGGTTGATCTTCTGGAAGACTGCGGCGTCGCATGGATCTTTGTCGATGGTACACGTTAGATCCGCCACGGCCTTGGAGTCGACCAGGATGTGTTCTTTGGTCACAATCACAGGAATGGAGTCGGTCTTGGGCGCGTTTTCGGCGCTGGACATGGCCAACTGCATCGAACTGTTCACCGTGACGTTAAGCGGATCGGACGTCATGGACACCAGAAGGAAGACGAGTTGAATGGTCATGATGTCCATCAGGGAGGTAATCGTCAGACCCGCCTCAGGCATCTGGTTGTCTCGCTTACTCTGCTGCGCTTTCTTGGCCGCAAGCGCCGCAAGCTCTTCAGGAGAATCCTGACGTGTCGCGCCCAAAGGAACAGAATCGGATTCCGAATTCATGCCAACAGGCCGATCGGGTTGTTTCGCCATGGGTCTCCTCCGCTAGAACACAAACACAATCTTGGGGAACATTGGAACGGGGGGAGCGTCGCCCTGCTTGGCCTCGTCGGTGGCCGCAGCAACATCCACCTCATCAGCGTCCACAGGAACCACGATGTTCTTGTCCCGTTTAATAATGGCGCGGTCGTAGTAGCACATGGGATTGGTGGTCTCGGCGCCTTCAACTCCGTAGGTCTCTTTATCCAATTGGCTGCGCACGGCGTCAATGACACGTGCAATGATTCGCCAGGGCACCCCATCTTCAGCGCCAATGCTGATGCTCTCTTGGGCAGCGAACTCGGGCTTGGCCTTAATTTTGCGCACTGCGTTGTATAGCCCGGCAAAATCATGAATCTTGGTTTCGGCACCTTCGCACTCGTTGCATGGAGTTGCCTTGTTCGAACAGTTCTTGTAAGAAACCCTCTGGAGCACTACTTCGCTGACGATCTTGCCGTCCGACTGCTGCTCCCTCACGGTCAGGGTGTCTTTGGCCACAAAAACCATTAAACTAAGCACCTGGACGTCAGACCCCGAACCGCTCCCGCCCTTGAACTTGGGCAGCGAGATGTCCTGAACCTTAACGTCGTAAAACACGAATGAGAAGAGCAAAATGGGAATCAAGATGCACATGATGGCCATGATGGGAACCAGATTTGGATCCCCCAGGTTCTCAATTTCCCGACGCGGCATGGCGGTCTCCTAACCTTGACGATGGGTTCGCAACGACACGTGCGTTGCGAACCAGGCGAACCAGGCGAACCAGGCGAACCAGAATCTACGCCTAGCGACGGGCTTCCGGTTCCTCGGAGAGCTTGCCCTTGAGGCGATGCACCAGCAGGTTCTCCAGTTTCACGGAGTACTGGTCAATCTCGTCGAGCATGTCCTTGGTCTTGTTGGCATAAAACACGTACGCCGACAGACACGGAATGGCGATGATGAGACCAAAGGCCGTGGTATCCATGGCGATAGCGATGTTCTTACCAAGAGCTTCCTGGCGCTTGTCGGCCGACACTGTCGCCAAGTCGTTGAAGGCGCCGATCAGACCAACGACGGTACCCAGCAGCCCCAACAGGGTGGCGATGTTGCCGATAGCCTGCAGGTTGGGGGTACGCTTCTGGATGTCCGGAACCACTTCACGGACGGCTTCGTCAATGGCGACGTGGATCTCGGTTTCCCCGGCATTGGCGCGCGTGATACCGGCCTTCACGACCTTGGGCAGTTTGGCCCTGGGAAGCGAGTTGCAGGCTTTAATGGCGCGGTCCAGATTGTTCGTCATGACGCACTTCTGGATGTCAGGCATAAAGGTCTTGGGTGTGGCATAGAACAGCCACAGAGCAATGAAGCGCTCGATCATCACCGCCAGGGCAAAGCAACCGACGAAGGCGATGGACCACATCCAGATTCCGCCGATTGCAAACGACTTCGCAACATACTCGAACATTTCCTCCCTCCTAATGCAAAGGACCAAGACCAAATTTCCAAAGGGACCAAACCCGCCTAAAACGGCGGATTCTTCGCAGAATCCAGGATGTACTGAAGGAAGTCTGCCTCCGGCTCCAAGCCCTGGTAACGGGTCATAGCCCGCTCACGGAACATCATGGCTTCAGGTCGGGGCACTCGGACTTCGAACTTCATCACATCATCATCCTCTTCGGCCACAGGCTTCTCGGTGGTATTCCGAGGTGCCGGTGGTTTTCCCGACGGTCGAGGCTGACCCAACGCCGGGCTGCCCAAAGCGAGAACGACGCCTGCGACTATACCGAAACCGCACAAGCCGTCAAACACTTTTCTGGCCCATGGCACGGTCCGCATAATACTCCTCCATTCCTCTCGACGCCCTCGAACCCGAGCGGCGTCTAACCTTCTGGAACCACCGGAGGCCCTTCCCCATCGGGCGCCGTTTCGGGCGGCCCGTCAAGAGGTATCGGCCCCGACTCATCTGTGGGCGCCCCATCGGGGGCCGTTCCGGGCGTCCCGTCAAGCGGTATGGGCCCCGAATCATCCGTTGGAGCCCCATCGGGCGCCGTTCCGGGCGTCCCGTCAAGGGGTATGGGCCCCGAGTCGTCTGTGGGTGCCCCATCGGGGGGCGACACAGGCGCAGCCGGCTCAGTCACTGGTGCCGTGGGATCGGGGGCAGGCTCCGTGGTAGGCGGGGCCACCACCTCCCCTTCCAAGTCGTCGGACGAAAGCCGAACAAAATCCGCTGGAAGCTCCGGGACGACGCTGCCCGGAGAAAGCAGAGCGCTCATACCCTTTAACTTGCCAGGCCATGGCGACAGATTGGGAGAGAGCGACATAAGCATCTCTTCCAACTGGCCACCTTCCCGGTTATTCAGGGTCGTCTGGATGCCCAAAATGGACTGCAAGAACTGATTCTGGAAGTCCCCCAGCGAGCTGTTAAGGGTGTCGGCGTCGGCTTGCCGGCCCTCGCTGGCCGCCAGGTCAGCCGAGTCCTTCATTAACTGCACGGCATCCTTGTAGAAAAGCAAAACCCCAGTGGCCATGGCGGAGAAGCGCTCCAGCTTGGCAGCATTTTCTTGGGCCTCGGACTCCAGGTCGGCGACCCGCTTGTCCTCTTCTTTGATGCGGTCGGTGGTCTCGCGAATCAGTCCGTCAAGGTGGGCTCTGGCCGGACCACGCAGGCCCGACAATGTGGAGAACTGATTTAGGTACTCAAGCCCTTTGGACAGAAGTGTTAACTTGCTCTGGTTGCCCCACTCTTCTTCGATAAAGAGCATCCCCAGATTGTAATAGACATCCACGAAGCCCGGATCCTCTTGAAGCAACATCTGGTAGTAGGCTTCGGCCTCACCCAGCATCCGCAGGCCTCTTAAAGAGTTGGCAAAATTCAACCGAGCCTGACGGAAGCCGGGCGCAAAGGTGAACGCCAACTGGAAGTGACCCGCTGCGTCGGCATAGTTGCCGGTTTCGTACAGAATCAGCCCCAGATTGTTGTGGGACTCGGGGTGGTCCGCCTTAAGGGCCAGCACTTCACGATAGGCCCCTTCGGCGATGGCCGGAGTTTGAGTCTTCTGTAAGACCAACGCCCGAATAAACGCCACTTCGTAATCATTCTTACTGAACTCCGCTGCCCGCATCAGGGCATACAGAGCCATTTCGTACTTCTCTTCGTGATAGTATGCCCTGGCCAGATTCTTCATGATGTTCGGATTCACTTCATCAAGGGGCAGAATCTGGCGGGCCATCTCCGACGCCTGCGAAAATTCCCCACACGCCAACAACGCAGCCACCCGAATGTTCTGGCGATTGGCATCCTTGATATCCGTCGAGGCCACCTTG
>CAYTWV010000014.1:5900-6236 GCA_964442235.1 uncultured Myxococcales bacterium
CCCTTCTGACCCGTCCGGCACTGCAACTGCACAACCAGCGTCGCCGTATCCATCCGAGTCGGGTCCGAGTTCCACGCCGCAGCGGCATGGACCAGCGCTTCTTCGGGAGCCCCCAAACGAATCTTGGCACGAGCCAAGGCCAGTCTAAGAGTCGGACTGTTGGGAACCACGCCTATGGCTCGCTCCAGGTTGGCAGCGGCTTCTTTCCATTTCACCAGTTCCAAGGCACGTTTGGCCGTTTCCAGCACGCCCTCACCCGCGTCACCGATAGGGATAGTCACCAGCAATGCTGCCTGGGACAATAACGACGCCACTTCGGGGGGCTCCACAAAAGGT
>CAYTWV010000014.1:6318-13272 GCA_964442235.1 uncultured Myxococcales bacterium
GAGGGCGGTGTGACCGGTGCCTCGGGTACGGTTGTCGGAACTGTGTCGTTCGGGGTTAAGGGAGTCTCCACAGGGGCCACTTCGGTCACTATGGGATCGCTTGGTTGCACAGGCGGTGCGGAGCACGCACACGGGCCGGCCACCAGCAGGCAAAGCAGAGATAGGCTGACTATCCCCTGCGCCCACGAGGTGCCGCTTGTTTGGAAACGGAAATTCAAGGTCTGGATTGGAGTGTGTTTCATCTTCATCCTCCCCTACTCCAGACCCAGGGTATCAAGCGTCGCCGTGTCGGCTCGATACTGCTTCAACTCTCGATAGAGCGGATAGTTCGCCCGTTCCGCATCAAACCGATTCAGCTCCTCCAATGTACGAAGGGGCCACTCGCCCACCAGCCTCCACTTTCTGGAGATGTCCGCTGCCAGGCGCCAGGATTCAATGGCAGCGTCCTTTCTGGCCATAAACCGGCCGTCCCGGTACTCCTCGAACGCCACGGCGGTCTCTTCGTCGTCGGCCAACTCGCTGGGAACCTTGATACCTCGGACAGCCTCGGCCCATTCCCAGTTCATGATGCCCAGGCGGCACAACGAGGCGACGGCCCACGTCGGCACACGATACTCGGTGGCCACATCAATGACGGCGTTGTAGGCGTCGGCCAATTCGGCCAGCTTGGCCAGGCGTTTCTCTGATGCCTTCTGAAACTCCTTGACCGTTTTCCCGCTGGTGGGAAGTGAACTGAACTCCGACACCCGAAGTTCCACCAGACGGAAGCTGGCCTCGGCCATCAACTCCGCAGCGGTGCGGACCTCGGGGTCCTCATCCTCGGCTCTGGCGCCGGCCCGCTGGAACGTCGTCTGCACCTTCTTGTACAAGCGGCGCGCCTCATCCAGGTCGCCGCCCTCTTCAGCCCAACGCCCAAGCTTCATGTAGGCGCTCATTACGCGAACGTACTGTTTCTTTACGTCCCAATACTTATCCAAAAATCGATTGTAGGAAGTCTTTGCTGAACCGAAGTCTTTCGCTTTTTCAAACAACGAGCCAACCGCATACAGCGCCTTAGCCACATCCGTATCCGTCCGGTATCGCTCCGCGTACTCCTGCGCAAATTTCGCTGCCCGAGTATATTCCTGATTGTTTTCCAGAAGGCGGATCGCTCGTCCCATATATTCCTTGACGAAGTCGCTTTGTTTATACTCTTCGGTGTATTGCAGGTAGGCCCGGACGGCATTCTCGACATCGAAGAAGAGTTCGAAGTTGTTGGCCTGGGCCCGCAGAGCTGTCTCGCGGTGGGTACTGTCACGGAAACGCGGCTCCGTGACCAAGCGGCCGTAAAGCTTGGCCCCCTTCTCGTATAGTTTCACTCGGTCGAAGGATTGAGCTGCGGTCAGCAGGGCCTCGTCGGCTTGTTTGAAGTCAGGATTCTCATCAACCAGGGTCTCCAGTTCCAGCGCCACGGCAGAGAAGAGTTCACGGGCCTTCTTCTCGTCTTGAGCCTTCTCGGCCTCAAGCGCTTGCTCGTAAAGTTTGGACTGTCGCATGTACCGCGAATCCAGGCGGGCGGAGAGCACCCCCTTCAAGGTCGCCTCGATATCTGCGGCATTGCCCTTGCCTTCACTTCGCATGCGCTGAGCGATGGCTTCCATGCCATCCAGGTCGTTCATGATTTTGAAGCTACGGGCCAACTCAAGATAGGCAAAGGTCGCCAGGTCGGCGTCGTCGCCATACTCTTTCAGGACCCTCTCATAGAACTGGCGGGCTTGTTCGAAGTGGCCGTATCGATAAAACGCCTTGCCGATACGGAACAGGAAGCGGCCTCGCTTCTTCTTGTCGGCGTCGCCGCCATAACCTCTGGTTGCAACTTCTTCCGCACTCTTCATCCAGGCCAGCACCACGTCAGGAACCGGGGTGGGTTCCACGGTATTGGGTTTGGTCGGGTCGTTGTCTGCAGAAGGCGAAATCTTGCCAATGGTGTCTGCGGCAGCATCAGCCGTCAGCAGGTTTTTGGGGATGGGTCGAGAGGGGTCGCCCCGTTCGGCCACTTCGGCCACGGCCAATTCGCGGGATGCCACACCCTTTTGGGCCGCTTCCGTCTCAAAGGGATTGGGGCGCTCTCGTGCATCCCGTAATTTCTCGTACTCGTCGGCAGCGATGGAGTACTCGAGCGTACCGAAACGATAACACTCCGCAATCAGCAACTGAATTTCCAGACGGGCCGGATGCATGGGGAACTGGGCCAGGAAGTCTCTGTAGGCCGAAATCGCCTGAATATAGAGTCCTCTGGCCGCTTCGACACCCATGACAGCTTTGGTCTTGCGTGCGGCACCGTGCAGTTCCGTGGCACGTCGGCGCAGGTTGTCACCCAGGATGGCAGCGGCGATGCGGCCAGCCTTGGCATCCATCTGATGGCGACGGGCCCACTCGCTTCCCATGCCGTACATCACGCCAAGGCGGGCTCGTTCACTCATGGCCAAATCGAAGAATCGGGCCCGCTCGGCTTCGGAGAGTTTCCCGCCGGGATTTTTGGCCAGCTCGTCGTAGCAGGAGATCAGGCGGGAGTGCATTGTCGGCGCATCGCGCTCCAACGCATACTTATCCACGTACTTCGTGTAAACTTCCGCTGCCTGAACAAAATGGATAACATCCATGTGATCGTAAAGAGCGTTTGCGTAGTCGCGCAACACATCTTTGACATAAAGCTTCGTCATATCCAAGAACAGGAAAGCACGCTGGGGCCCCGCATCGGGATCGGGCTGGTTGTCTCCGTTCCAGTCCAGATCCAAGAACGAGTCCGAGACGGCCTGAATGGCCTCGTCCCGCACGGAACCGACCTTCTCGCCTTCCAGCGCCCCCTGCTCGGAGTAATCCAGCAGGCGAACGAAGGCCTTAATCGACTCCGGATACTTAAACGCCTGATAGTTGGACCATCCCTGCCGGTACAATGCCTCTTGGAACAACCCGGGGTTCTTGCCATCCGCAAGCGTCGCAACGGTCTCGAAGGCGCGAATAGCGGGGTCGAAGTCGGCAGCGACTCCGGTATCCAGGGCTTCGTCATAGTAGTTAGAGCCGATGAGGTACCAGGCGTGAACGAGATACTCGCTGGTCGGGTACTCCTTCACGAGATCGTTCAAAACTTTATTTGAGCGCACATACCGGCTCTCTTCCTGGCTTCCATCGTCATCAGACTCACGAACAAAATAACCTAACAGGTACATAACCAGGTCTCGATACCGATATTCAGGATAGTCCCTGACTACCTCATAATACAGGTCAATTGCTGCCTGGTAATTGGGAGCCGATTCAGACGGGGGGGTCGCTCTGATACCGAGCAGGTACTCTTCCTGACGCTCCTTCGAGTACCTTGTGTCCAACTCGTCCTTATAGTCCGAAGCCTCTCGGTACAATTCTGCGAGACGGAACAGGGCATCAGCCAGAGTTTCGCGATATTGCTTATCATGCTTGAAGGAACTGTATTTCTTTATGAACTTCGCCAATTCGGCTGCGGTTTCATCGCGCTTCTTCGACTCCAGCTCTTGGACCTCAAAAATGACCTTATCCCGATTCTTATCACTCTCGTCAATTCTTGCCTTTGCAATAGCGATCATGTACTCACGAATGACTTCTTTGTACTCCTGCGTCAGCAAAGCATAAGACTGGACCAGTTCGTCGTAAACACGCTGCAAAGGGTTGGCCATAATCACGGCGACCGGATCCGCCAGGTCCACCTCTGGAGCGGGGGCAGGTGTTGCCGCGGGCAAGCCTGGGGCAGGCGCGGGTTCCGTGAGCCACGGTGCAGGCGCCGCGGGCGGAAACTCTTGAGCCGAAGCGGTCCCGGCAACGCCTTGCGCTCCGACCAGCGTCACCAGAAGAACCCACAGTGGCATGCGCAACGCGCTCATAAAGGCATCCCCTCTACTTACGGATTTGGTCCCGGAGCCGGCTGAACCGCTTCGGGGGCTGGGGGTTGCGGGGGTGTGGGAGTTGGGGCCTGCTCCGAGGAGGGCTCTCGCAGGTCGTCACTCTTGAACCCTTCTCCGACTCCGGCATCACCTTCATCCAGGAACTTCTCCTCCAGTTCCCTCTTCATTTCATCACGAATCACATTCAATTCCGCCGCAATCCAGCGAGTCGCTTCGACCCGCTCCTGGTTGAGGGCCTCGACTCGGTCGGTATGGACCCGCTTCTGATTCCAAAGCACATCCACCAGTCCCAAGTCGGCCTCGACCACCGAGCGAACGAGATCTTCTTTGGCCTGAATCAGCAATGCCACGCCCACCTGCTTGGCAAAAGCGAGGCAGATTCGCTGAGCATTGGCCAGTTCGGCAGTACGGGCATCCAACTGTTTGCGTTCGGCGGCCAACGTCTCTTTTAGTGAACGAGCCTGCCCTGAGGATTTGGATGAAAGGTTCGAGCGGCTTGTTTGAACCAGGGCCAGCAGCCTGCGAAGTTCTCCGTGCAGGGTGACCAGATCTTGTACCGCCACTTGAGGGGCTCCGCTCAATTCCCGAAGCAGGGAGTCATAGAACAGAGCCTCCTGCTCTAGCTGTTTCCAGAGTCTGTCGCGGAGGGTTTGCTCTCGGGTATTGGATGCGGAAGATGGGTCATCAAAAGAGCCCTCGGCATCGAACTGGCTGCGGAGATCCTGGGCGGATGCGATCAAGCGGACGATTTCTTTGGCGAGAAGATCCATTTCTTTTCGGACTTCCTTCTCGGCCTCCAACGAGGCCAAGGCGCCGCCACGATACTTAGCGTCCTTAAGCAGTCGCTCCAAAGCCACCAACTGCTCCTGCTGGCCCATGAGCACCAAATACTGGGCATAGGTCTCCCGGGCCAATTCACGCACGCGGTCCGAGCGTTCCGCCATTCGCTTTTCATAACCTGCGGCATTCTGCGGGGCTTTTGCAAACTCCAGCATCAGTTCTATGCGCTGAGCGTCAAGCCTGGCGGCCTCTTTCTGATGGGCGTCACCCAAGCTTCCCGACGAGGTCTTGTTCGCCGAGGCCCAAAAGGCCGCATCCAAATCCAGGATCCGGGCTTCCAATTCCAAGGCGGTGAAGAGCAAATTGGCAAAACCGGCAAGCATGGGCTGTCCGCCGGAAGTTTCTACAACGTGCTGAATGCTGGCGAAAATCTCTTCGGCCTCGGCCAGGTCTTTTCGCTGCTCGGCCAGATCTTGAAGTAACGCCAGAACTCGCCCCAGCGAGGGCTGCTTGACCAGCCAGTCGACCACCTGCTGGGAGACGAAGGCCTCTCCTTGAGAGCCCCCGACTGCGCCCTTCATGACTGCGTCGAAGAACCTCTCCATGGAGGCCTGGTCCCGCACGAGATCCGACAATTCGCCCGACGCATAGGAAAACTGCTGCACCACGGTCTCAAAGGCTTCTTTCGCCTCATCCCAACGTTCCAATTGCATGGAGATGCGACCGCTGAGAATCAGGCTCTGGCGAAGCACCTCGGGGTCCTGAGCGACTCCACGCAGAGTGGCCAGCAGTTCTGCGGCTCGGCGAAGACGCTCGAAGCGAAGCTCGACGGCCGTTTGTTTCCGGGTCCACTGCAAGTAAGTGTTGACCACTTCGAACAACGTTCGCTCGAAGTTATGAGAATCACGAGGGATTTCCTGGTAATAATCAACGGCCTTGGAGTAATCGCCCAGGTGGTAGGCCAATCGTCCCAGAGCCATGAAGGTGAGTTCGCGAATTTCGTTTTCGGCCTCATCCTGGGTCGCTGGGTACCCGGCAAGGGCCTCGAACACCTGCAGAGCGTCCCGGGTCTTACCCGCTGCGACCAAAGCAGCGCCCAGCATGTACCTGCTGCGGCGACCATCAGGGGATTCCGATGGAACACGATTAAGTACAGCGGCTGCCTTGTCGTAACTTTCAGCCAGATAGAGGGCCTTTCCCTTGGCATACAGCAACACGGGGGAGGCCACATTGTCATCGATGCGCAGTGCCAGACGTTCCAGTTCCTCGTAACGACCCAGCCGCGCAGCAATCTCGATCATGAATCCCAGCGAGGGCTCCATTTCCCGACCCGCCTTCACACAGCGTTCAAACTGCTTGTAGGCGGCGAGATAGTTTTCCATTTTATACAGGACGGTTCCAAGCAAGCGGACAACCCGCCAATGGCTGGGGTGTTGAGCGAATCGTTCGTCTTCCACCAGGCTGGTCAATAGTTGGGCGCTGCGCTCAAGCTGCCCCAGTTCGAAGAGGAGTTCGGCATCAAGGACTCGTTCGTCAAGATTGAAGTGGAATCCGTCGGGCCGCAGGGCTTGGATGCGCTCGTTCAGCTCCCCAATTTCCAGGGCAATCCGCTTCACTTGCGCCGACCATTCGGTGGCGTCACCACTGTTGGCTTTGGCCTGCGCCTGCACTTCCGCCAGGGGAAGAATCAGAAGCAGGAGTAGTGCTCTGAGGCAGAAACCCCTCATTCCCCGTCGCCTTTCTGACCCGTTAGTTTGTTCAACGTTTCCCGATTGAAGGGATATTCTTTCACCTTGAACTGGATGGCCGGACGATCTTCAAGACTGGTTGTAAAACCGCCTTTTTCATAGGCCACGGCTTCAATGTAAAGGATCTTTCCCTGCACCGAGCTGAAATCATAATTCGCTTTGATCTGGAAACGGTACCCCTGGACATAGGTGAAGACGGAACTCGAGCCGCGATAGACCAACTCTACGGCCATGGTGTGGTTTCCCGGCGCCAAGGCCCCCGAGTAGGCTTGAATGGTGTCCTGCTTGTCCAGGAAGCCGTCCTTATTCTCACGGAAGAACTGCTTGGCACCGCCATCGATCAAATAGTTGACCATCTCCAACGAGAAACTTCCGCCCATTTCATTTTTGTGAACAATCACCACCCAGGCTTCGGAGACGACGTTGGCAAGGATCCGCTCCTTGAGAAGTGCGAGGCGGGTCTTGGTTCCGTAAATGGACTCTTTGAGCCCAACGATGCGCTCTTCCATCTC
>CAYTWV010000014.1:13282-18548 GCA_964442235.1 uncultured Myxococcales bacterium
CCTGATAGTCGCTACGGGTCATGGTTGGCGAAGAAGGGACCGTCCCGGACGGTTGCGCTGGAGCGACGGGGGCGACAAAATCGCCGTCTTCTTTAGGGGCAGCCGGGGGTACGGTAGCGGGCGCTGCGGGCGCGGCAGGCGCGGCGGGCGCAACGGTCGCCGGGCCATCGGGCGTCACAGGTGCGGGCTGCGCCCACAGAGGCTGGACCACAAGAAGCGCCCAAAACAAAAAAGCGCCTGCAAGAGCCATTCGTCTCATCGCCCACTCCTTCCGAAAACAGACCTGCGGCCCGGCCCAGGGACACTAACCGGAATTCGATCGCCTGACGACGCGGCCATAAGGCGTATATATATGCCCTGCTGGTTGCGAAGTCAAACTCTGGGTTGAGGCAGACCCTGGCCGAAGGGGCCACCTTCCCACTTCGGCGGCGGGTTTCGCCCACGCGTGGCACACGTTCTGCTTGAACGCGCGGCGCATGTGCATTAGAGTTGTGCGGTTACTACATGGCGGGCCGGACAGACCGGTTTCCCCCTGATACCTCTACCCCGAGGGTTGCGTTGGGCGGAGCGGCGACACTTATCAAGATACTTGCCGGCATAGTGGCTGTGGCGCTGGCTATTCTTGTGGTTTTTGTTCTCAAGCGCAGTCGCAAGCCTGAAACGCTGGCGGACCAAGTTGCAGATTTGGTGGAAGAGGGGCGGATCGACGAGGCCGGGCGTCTTTTAATCGAGAACGAGCAACATCAGGAAGCCCTTCAACTGTTTGTTCGGAATGGAAAGCAGCGAGAAGCGGCGAAATTGCATGCATTTATGGGCGATCACGCTACGGCTGCCCGAATTTTTCGTGAAATTGGGGATCTGGACGCATCAGCCAATGCTTCGTTGAAGATGGGCGACAAAAAAGGGGCAGCGGAGATCTATCTGAAGGCCGGCAGGAAGGAATTCGCCGCAGAAACATATTTGGCCGCCGGCGAGGTAAAAGAGGCCGCCAAGATTTACCTCCAGCTCAAGCACTATCAGCGGGCAGCACAGATTCTGCTGGAGTCGGGGGATAAACCTCGTGCAGCAGCGGCGCTGGCGGCCCATTTTGTAAGTACTGGCGACTGGCTGAAGGCGGCGAAGAACTTCTCAGCCGCAGGGCGTCCACGACAGGCTGGCGAAGCATACAGCCGAGGTGGGATGCACGATTTGGCAGCACAGATGTTCGAACAGGTCGGTGATTTTCTTCTTGCGGCCAGGTCCCGGCTGCAAGGTGGGGAGATTGAGAAAGCCGCCGAGCATTTTGAGCGGTTGGGCGATTTGAAATCCGCCATCCGCCTGTTCGAGGCCGCAGGGAAGTGGAACAAGGTCGTCGAGTGCTACCGTCGAGAGAAGAACTGGCTGGCACTGGGCAACATCATGATGCGCTTGCAGCAAACCGACATGGCCGTCGAGTTCTTTAAAAGGATGACGCCGCTGGACGAGGGCTATCTGGAAGCCAGCATGTCCATGGCCAGCATCCTGGAAAACAGCGGGGATGCGGACGGGGCGCGCAAGAAGTATGCCGAGGTGCTTGGCTTCCGTGGCGTGGGAGTCAATACCGCTCACGCCTTGTTTGCATTGTGCACCCTTTGCGAACGCTCGCAGACGCCCGATTACGTGTTGCCCTTCTTGCACCAGATTCGCGAATCGGACCAATCGACCTTCGGGCAAAATGTTCGGTTATGGACCAACCGCCTGGAGCAGATGGTTATTGCCCAGGGGCAGACGCTTGCCATTGGCATCCAGGTTGCGAACGAGGCCGAAATCAAAGCCGGAACCGTGGATGCCGGGGCCGCCATGTCGTTGCCGCAGCGCACCAGCATTGCGGACCGTTACGAGATCACGGACAAGATAGGCCAGGGTGGCCACGGCGTGATTTACCGGGCCAACGACAAGTTCCTGGGCCGCACGGTGGTTCTGAAGTTCCTATTCCGAAATCAGGTCCCCTCGGAAGTGGCCCGTATGTACTTCCTCCGGGAGGCCCGCACCACGGCTCTGCTGAATCATCAAAACATCGTGACCCTTTTTGACATGGGACAAGTGGGGGACAACCTTTACATCGCCATGGAATACATCAAGGGCATCGACCTGGAAGAGCGCATTCACCGAGAGCCCAGGCTAAGTTATCCTCAGTTACTTAGCATCATCGACCAGCTTTGTGATGCGCTGGGATACGCTCACGACAAAAGCATCATTCATCGAGACCTGAAGCCGGGAAACGTCATGCTGACCGGCGACGAGTTCGAGATTGTCAAACTGATGGACTTCGGCCTGGCCAAGGTGCTGGACGAGAATCCGCACAAGACGTTGATCATCTGCGGCACGCCGCTTTACATGTCGCCGGAACAGATCGTGGGCGATTTTGTGGACCATCGTAGTGACATCTATTCGCTCGGGGTCATGGTCTTCCAGCTATTCACGGGCCAGACCCCCTTCCCCTCGGCGAACATTCTGGCTCATCATCAGTTCTCGCCTCCCCCGCACCCGACGACGCTGGACAATCGGATTCCGTTGGAGGTGGGCGACCTTATCCTTCGGTGTCTGGAGAAGAAGGCGGAGAACCGCTACCAGGATGCCCGGGTGTTTGCAAAGGACCTTCGGCAAGCCATCGAGGGCCAAAGGGCCACCGGCAGCCTCACGGACAGCGATTTTGTCATCGTGGAGACCGCTTAGTTCAAGCACAAGTCAGCCTTTTCCCAAACTGGGCCTCGTACGGGGAGGACCATCGCTTCGCTGCAAGAAACGGGTATGGACAGGTTCCTTGCCCAGCCTCGAACGAACCAATGACACGCTATTGTGGGTACTCAGGAAGGGTATCAGTCAGAGAAGGGAGCCAGGGAATCCAGAATCTGTGAACGCACTTTGCTGACGCCTTCGGTCATGGAGACCATACGCTGGATCCACTGCCTGGCCATCTTGAGGTCCTCGTCCATCCTTCGGCAGCGTTCTTCCACTTCGGAGAGTCGGATAAGGGCCTCCTCTCGTTCGTTATTGAGCCCCATGATGGTGTTTTTGTAGTTATCCTCAATTTGAACAAACAGCTTCCTCTCCTGGATGACTCTGTCCCGCAAACTGACCATTTCGGCTTCCAGGTCTGCAATACGGGCAGAGTTTGCCGGAGAAACATCGAAGGGCGAGGCATCCTTGGGGGCCGCAACTTCCTGCTCGTACACGGCAAGAAGGTCGTCCTTCTGAGCCAGCGCACCTTGCAAACGAGCGAGCTCTGCCTCCAGGGAGGCGACTCTCTCCAACTGCTCGTTTGAGGGTGCCGCGGCGACGGGCTTAGCTGGCGCTGCCTTGGCAGCACGCAGTGCATCTTCCGCTTCTTCCTTCATGCGAGTCAGGGAGATCATCTCAGAGGCCAGATCGTCGTTCTTCATGTCGGAATCCCGCAAGGCTGCCTTCAGCCGAGAGACCTCCTCCTGCAGCGAGTCGATGACGCGGGCAAGATCCTCGCGCTCTCTCACCTGGCGTTCGGCCACATCCACCTTGGATTGCAATGCTTTGGCGGCGTCCTGGAGTTTGGACGCTCGTTCCTTCTCTTCCTCAAGTCGAGCCTTGAGTTCGTCGGCCTCACCCGTAGAGTCCGACCGTGATTCGAGGGCTTGGATACGAGCATCCTTGTCGGACACAAGAGAAATCAACTCGTCATGGCGAGCCAACGTGATATCGAGGGTTTGCTGAAGCGACGCCAGGCGCTCTTCTGCGCCAACCAAGGACGAGGAGTCGGCCATGGCGGACTGGAGGTTTTCCTCTTGGGCCGTAAGGGCCTGCTGGAGGTTGGCCACTTCTGCCTCTCGGGAGTTGATAATCTGTTGGGCGTCGGCCAGAGCCGATTCCTGGGATTCAATATTCCGTTTGGCCGAAGCCAACTCTGACTGATACTGAGCAAGGGAAGCGGAAAGTGAACCAATTCGCTCGTCCAGCCCCTGCTCCGATGCCGAACGCATCTCCATGTCTGCCTGCAAGGCTTCCAGGCCAGTTCTGGCCTTCTCAAGCTCTTGTTCCAATTCGGTTTGTTTGGCTCGTGCTTCTTCAAGGTGAAGGGCCAGTTCAGCCTTGCTGGCCAGGGACTCTTCCAGCAGCAGTGCTGCCTGTGCGTTCTTGGCCGCGAGTTCTTCGTATTGTCCGGCCATCCGGGCCTTGTCGGCCGTTGCGTCTTCCAGGTGAATCGCAAGTTCGGCCTGTTTGGCCATCGTGTCTTCCAGGTGAATCGCAAGTTCGGCCTGTTTAGCCATTGAGTCTTCCAGGCGGACGACCAACTCAGCCTCTTTGGCCAGAGCATCCTCCAAATGAACGGCAAGCTCGGCCTGTTTGGCCACAGCATCTTCTAGATTGTGGACCGCTTTCTGCTTCTCGCCTTGAGTTTCGAGCAGTTGGTTGGCCAGGGCCTCGTTGCGGGCCAACAGGGTTTCCACCTGCTGCGTGGCCGTATTTCCCTGGGCTTGCAGTGCATCCAAACGGTGCAAGGCGGCATCTCTGGAGAGCGACAGCTCCTCCACCTGGGAAACAAGCGCAAGGTACTGAGAGTGGGCCTCTTCGGCTTGCTGGGACAGCACCTGCAATTTCCGTTGCGCCTCGCCCAACTGAAGTTGAGCGTCGTCGCGCTCCAAACGGAGTCCTTCGACTTCTTCCGAAGCGGCCGACGCGCGGTTCTGGAGCTTCTCGAGTTCCTCGCCAAGCGTGGCTCGGGTTTCTTGCAGCAGGAAGACCTCCTGCTGGAAAGACTCTTGTCGTGCGAGGGCGGCTTCCCGAGTTCGATTAGCTTCTTCAACATCAACCTGCGCCTGTTCGAGGCGTACGTTCATTTCATTAAGTTTCTCGCTCATCGACTCGACGTCGGACCGACTCTGGCGGCTGGCCATGGTGATGGCCTCGATGTTTCTGGCGTCGGCTTCACGGAGGGCCACCAACTCCGCTTCCCGTTCGCTGAGATACTGGTTCAGTTGTTCGGCATCGTTAATTCGTCCAGAGACGACCGACAACGCTTCATCCTTCTTGGCCAGATCGGCCTAGAGCTTCTCGGCTTCCGCTGCCGCCAGGCGGGCCTGGGCGCGTGCCGTTTCAATGTCTTTCTGCAGTTGGTCGATGATGGCCTGGGCCTGCTGATTGGCGGACGCACTTTCAGCCCTGTGGGCTTCAAGCGTATCGGCCAGTGTTCTGTTCTCTGCGCCCAAGATTTCATTGGATTCGCGCAGTTCGTCCAGCAGCAGTTTGGTGGCTGCAATGGCGTCCCCGGAGCAGG
>CAYTWV010000015.1:0-9178 GCA_964442235.1 uncultured Myxococcales bacterium
GGCTACGGCGCAGGTCCGGGACGCCATGTCGCTGGCCAGCCTGTTTGGGGGGATTTGCCTGGCGAACTCGGGGCTTGGGGACGTTCATGGCGTGGCCGCAGTGGTTGGGGGGCGGTATGAGGCCGCACACGGGGCCGTTTGTGCAGCACTGCTGGGCCCCATTGTCCGCTGCAACGTTCAGGCGCTGGTGCGCAGGGGTGATCCCGCTGGCACCCTGTCTCGGTATGGCGAGGCGGCCCATATCCTGTCGCAGGGCAGGGTCGGCGCCCAAGAGTTGGCCGGGTGGCTGGACGACCTGTCCGCAGAGTTGGGGATTCGCCGGCTGGCTGCTTTGGGTGTCTCCGCAGCGGATTTTCCGGAAGTGGCCAGGCAATCCCTGCTGTCCAGTTCCATGAAAGCCAATCCCGTGATCCTGGAGCTTGATGAATTGACCCAGGCCTTGCACCAGGCCCTTTGAACAGGAGGCTTCATGAGCAATTCAGGGGGGAGTGTGGGGGCTTTCGATCGAGGGAACCGTTCCTGGCACGTGACCCCGTTTTGTGTGGGATGTGGAGCCTGCCCAGAGGCCTCGTTGCTTCTTAAATTGGATATAAAGGCAGGTGTGGCCGTGCTGGAGCGCCAACCTCGGGATCAAGCCGAGGAAGGGGCGCTGCGTTTGGCGGCGTCCCTCTGCCCGGTGATGGCGATTCGGGCAACTGTGTAGAAATTATCGTCATGTCGGCACGATGTGCACAGTCGGGGCGGGGGAACGTTGCAAACGGTGGGGGTCTAGGGTAGTGTTTGGCCATCAATCGGGTAGGGCGGGGGTTGGCACGGAATCTGCAAGAGTCTTCCCGTCTTGATTTTGCCAGGAGGTGTCTCATGAAACGGAACAATCTTTGGACGTCGACATTCGGAAGCCTGATGGGAATGCTGGCGTTTGTCCTCTTTGCGGGCAACACGGCACCCACGTGTGGACAGGATCCTGAAGACCCCGAGTATCTGACCGGGTGCCAGGCAGCAACGGAATGTGAGGGTCTGCCTCACGCCGAGTGTGAGGGAGCCTGGGCCTGTGCGTCGGGCGAGTGTTCGTGGAACTGTACTCAAGTAGAACCCGTGTACTGCAGCTCCGATGCCCAGTGTGGTGAGGGTGAGTACTGCACTATCGTGGACGGCGATTGTTACCCCGGTGGCGACTGTTATGCCGGTGACGCAGAGAAGATGGCCGACCCGGCAGTGGGCGCCCCCTGCCTGTCGTGTCTGGGCATCTGCAAAGTGAAGGACGTGGAGCCTGAACTGTGCATGTCGGATTCGGACTGTGGCGAGGGCCAGTATTGCACCGTCAGTGACGGCGAGTGCCTGGCTGGGCCCGGCTGCGGCGGCTTTGGCAACGGCGATATGGCTTGCCCGGCGGTTTGTTACGGCGAGTGCAAAGACAACAGCGTCTGGCCGCCGGTCTCCGAGTGTCAGGTGGATAGCGATTGTGCCGAAGGGTACACGTGCCAGAATGTGGACTGCGTGACGCCTCCGTGTGGTCCCGACGGGGCCTGTATGGAGATGTGTGCGCCGGTTTACAAGTGCGTGAACACAACCAATCCGGACGATATGTGCCGGTTGAATTCGGACTGCAAAGAGGGCGAACGTTGCACCACCATGGATGGCCAGTGCATCACGGACACCTCTTGCGGTACTCCTGGCGACGAATTTGCCGAGCAAGCCCCGTGTTTGCCCGAGTGTTTGGGATACTGCATTCCCAACGACCAGCCTCCTCCTTCGGAGTGCAACGTCGACGAAGACTGCGGCCCCGAGTTCTGGTGCCAGACCGAGTGCTGGGCCCCCGGTTACGCCGGTGCTGCCGAGCGTGACATGATGTGCCAGATCGTTGGCAAGTGTCTTCCCAAGGAACCCCTTCCCGAGTGTATGGCCGACGAGGACTGTGCTCCGGGGTATGTCTGCCAGGTTTCGTCGATGTGCGAAGAGTGCTACGACGCTTCGGGCGTTCCCTGTGAAGCTCCGTGCCAGATCATTGGATACTGTGTGCCCAATGTTGTAGAGGGGTGCTCGGCCGATTGGCAGTGTGGTGAAGGCTTCCAGTGCCAGATTCAGACTCAGTGCTACGGCACGGGGGAACCCACCGACCCTGCGGATCCGTCGGGTGACCCAATTCCGTGGACCGAGGAGTGTGTGCAGGTGGGTGTGTGTGTCCAGACTCAGGTTGGCTGCACGGCCGATTCCGACTGTGGTGTTGGGTACTATTGCGAGATTCAGACCAACTGTCTTCCCTGCGACTATGCGGGGGAACCGGATGGGAGCGGGGCGATACCGCCGTGTGAGAGCGACTGCGTGACACAGGGTGTGTGTGTGCCATCCAGCCAGCCCAGCGAGTGTTGGGACGACTCTCAGTGCGCTGCGGGCTTCGTCTGCCAGACTCAGGAGATCTGCCCGGCTTGTGTTTATGAGTATCCGCCGTGCAAGGTCGCCTGCCAGATCGTGGGCAGTTGTGTCCCGGCCCAGAGTGAGTGCCAGATTGATGCAGACTGCGGTCCCGGTTATACGTGCCAGATTTACGAAGCCTGTGGGCCTTGTCCCGCCGGTAATTGCCTCATCGCCTGCCCGCTGCTGGGCCAGTGTGTGCCCACGAATCCCGGTTGCACGTCGGATGCCGAGTGTGGCCCGGGCTTCTTCTGCGAGTTGGTCTGTGCCCCGGTCCCGTGTATGCCCGGGTCGGCTGGCTGCGGCGCCTGCACCGGCACGTGCAAGCCTGCGTCGCAGTGTCAGGCTGATGCCGATTGTGGGGCTGGTTATGCCTGCAAGATTCAGACGGTGTGTTACGACTACTTCTGGTGTGACCCCAACGATCCCACTCTTCCCTGCGGTGGTGAGTGTGTGGAAGAGGGCGTTTGTGTGCTGACGGGTTGCGGCGGAGTCGCCTGCCCGGCCGGTGAGGTTCTGGACACGGCCACCTGCATGTGTGTCCCCGCCAATGGCTGCGTTGTCACCGGGTGCAGTGGCGAGATTTGCGCTGCCCAGGAGCAGGCCAGCACCTGCGTCTGGTTCGACTGGTATGAGTGCCTGCAGGAGCCCTATACCACCTGCGGTCCCTTCGGTCCCAATGGCCAGTGCCAGTGGGCCGCCACCGAAGCTCTGACCAACTGCCTGGCCCATTTCTAAACAGGTCCGCTCTGGCCAGCGATCATCCCGCTGGCCGGCGTTGGCCCTTGGCCGAAATGCTCGACGTGCCAAGCACGCCTACGCTTTCGCCCAGCGGGCCGCCTTGCCCAACGGGCGCTCGCTTGCCATATCGAACCTGTTATGGCAAGCACTCAACGAAAAGCGATTCGAACGTTCTAGGCTGGCCCACCCTTCGGAAACCCCCCTTACAAATCTGTCGTTCCGTGGTACGGTCTTGTCCGGTCTTGCGAATCACTGTGCAGACGGAGGGGATCATGGCCGGGAAGAAGAAGTCTCCCATCTCAAAAGGAACGGGGCGAGGCTCTAAAGGGAAAGAGGGCGAGACGCCCAAACGCCCCGAAGGGGGAAATGTCCTGAACCTGGTCCGACCCGGATTCGACGAAGACGACGAGTTGGAAGCCCCCTATCTGGACGACGAGTTACCCTTTTCTGCGGCGCTGATCACGCCCCCTGAGCCGAAGCTGTTGACGAAGTTTTTCTGCCCTGCTTGTGGCGCTCAACTGGTGGGACCCAAAGGGCTTGAGCCTTGCCCGCATCTGATTTTTGCCATGGAGTCGGGGGAAAACCGAGTGCTCTACTCCGAACCCAGATTTAAGGATCTGGTCCGTTATCTGGGGACCGACCCCGATGAGATGGACCAGGACCCCATCGACGTGATGTATGACCTGATCGTCGCCAAGTTCGAGTTCCCCTATTCCATCCTGCACGTGGAGTTGGAAGGGTTCGAGCTTGCGGATGTGCCGGGAGAAGTGGTCTTGGACCTGGTTCTCGATTTTTCCATTGGGCTGTAGGAGGCAACCATGAAAGCGGGCTGGTTTTGTGCTCTGATTCTGGTCGCTGCGTGTGGCAACAAGTCCGAAGAAGGCACCCCTTCTCAGGATATGCAAAACGATCTGGCCCAGGCCGATACCCTCGTGGCGCCCGATTCCATACCGGGCCAAGATGGGCCTTCTGAAGTGGATCTGGGAGAGCCTTCAGACCAGGTGACCAGCGAGATTTCGGTGGTGCCCTGGGTACCTGCCCAGCCAGTGACGGCCGAGGTCTTTGTGGACAAAGCCGTCGTGGGGAAAGTGGAGGGCCTGGCGTTTGACGGGTTGGGCCTTCTGTACCTGACGGGCAGTCTGGGGGACGTGTTGGAGGTTTCGGCCGACGGGACGGCCAACGTGGTAGCCACGGTTCCCAAGGTAGATGGCTTTTCCACGGCCAATCTGGCAGGGGCGGCGTACAGCCAGGAATGGGGCCTGCTTCTGGTGCAGTATTCAGGGAACCAACTGCATCGATACACCCCCGAAGGGGGGCTGGAACTGGTTCGAAGCGATTTAGAGAAGTCGCCCAATGGGCTTCTTATCGGTGGGGACGGGCGCATCTATGTTTCACTCTCCGAGACGGGCAAGGTGGTTCGGTTGGATACCCCCGATGGGTCGCAAGCGTTGGTAGCCGAAGGACTGTCATTCCCCAACGGGATGGCATGGGATTCGGTTCGCAACCGGCTGTATGTGGCCAGCACCATGCCGAAGGGGGAAGTCTACACGTTGGAGTTGAGCGGTCCGCTCCCCGTGGAGCCGAAGCTCTTTTCGTCCCACTCGTTGTTGTCCGCTGCCGATGGTCTGGCCATCGCTCCCGACGGTCACTTGCTGGTGGCCGCGTTTGGCGGTGGCAAGGTGGTCGCGTTGGATCCTGAAGACGGGGAGCAGGCCTTTGTGCTGACGGAATCTCCGGCAATGGCGCTGACCGGGGTTGCAAGCCTGGCCTTTGGCCGAGGAGAGGGCTTTTCTGCGTACTGCCTGTTTGCCACGAACATGCTGGTGGGGGGAGTGGTTAGGGTTTGTCCGGAACTGTAGCCGCTGGCCTGACGTTTCTAGCGGCCGCCAAGCGCCGCTGGGTTTCGCACACTACCACGGCCAATCCGGCAAGAATCAGAAAAAATCCAGTTCCCTCACGAAAACCAATGACTTCGCTTAGAAAGAATGCTGCCAAAACCGCCGTAATGACTGGTTGTAGCATAATGTAAACTGAGGCCATGATGGGGGATGACTTGTTGATAGCCCAACTGTTAATGAAGTAGTTCAGTGCGGTGGGAAACAGGACGATGTAGCCCATTCCGGCCAAGGTTCCCACGGTCAGGTTCGCCGGGTTGGGAAGGCCTCCGGTCATGGGAAGCGAGAAGAGCAGCACGCCGAGGCCCCCAAGAGCGAAGGACCAGGCGATGAGGGGCAGGGGCGGGATGCGCTGCAGGACGGGGCGCTGCAAGACCAGGAAGCCGGCGTAACAGATGCAATTCAGGATAAGCAGTACGTTGCCCAGCAGGTGATCACTTCCCAAACTGACGTTACCCAGGTCGGCCATGACCAGCGCTCCAAGAAATGCCAGAGCGACTCCTGCAATTCGAAGCCCCGTCAACTTCTCGACGCCGAAGAGGGCGGCAGCGGCAGCGGTGAAGACCGGAATGGTGGGCATCAGCACCGCTGCGTTGGTGGCCGTGGTGCGTTGAAGGCCCAGGATAAACAGGATCTGGTTGGACGTGACTCCCAGGAAGCCCAGCAAGGCCAGGGGCCCCAGGTCCGCCCATTTCAGCCTGTACGAACTGGTGAAGTGGGCCGCCAGAAGCAAAAGTGGGGCGGCCCCCAGGACTCGGAAACTGGCCAGTTCCAGGGGATCGAGTTCCTGCATAACGCCTTTCGCCACGACGGGAAATATGGCGAAGTTGAGTTGGACGAAGAGAAAGGCGAGATGGAAATAGGGCATCAGTTGCAGCCGTACGAAGGCACCTGCAGGCCGTTGGCGCCGGCCAACCCACTAGAGTTGCCGCCGGGGCCGGGGTTTTGGAGGTAGATGGGGCTGTTGTCGATGACCGCGTGGCCACCCTGCAGGCACATGATCCCAATGCTGGGCCCGCCGCCGCCGCCGCCGCCCTGGCCCCCTGCGCCGCCATTGCCGCCCTTACCGCCGCTGGCGCCGACACCTTGATTGTCGCCGTCGCCCTGGGGGCCTGCGGCCCCGGCCAAGCCACCGGAACCTGCAGCGCCGCCAGCGCCCGAAGGACCACCGGCACCACCAGCGGCCGTGAAGACGTTCGTGGCGAGGACGAATACCTGACTGTTGGCGCTCCAGATGCCAAAGGAACCGCCGCCGCCGCCGCCGCCCTGGCCACCCACACCCCCGCAGCCGCCACCGCCGCCACCGCCGCCGGCAGAGCCGTAGGTCAGGCAGCAGGAGAGCAGGTCGTTGGTGTCGCCGCCGCCGCTTCCGCCGCCGCCGCCGCCGCCGCCGTTGACGCCGTTCTGGCCGCCTTGCCCATTGGCAGGAGTGTAGCCTTCGGGCGCAAGTGCGCCAAGGTTCGGTCCGCCCGCACCGTTGGAACCTGCGCCTCCGTCAGCGCCGGGGTTGCCCGGTTTGCCGTTGCCCGCTGCGGAACCCGCGCCACCGCCCGTTCCAGCGCCTGTTCCAGAGCCGGCCAGGCCCGCATAGCCGTTCCCGCCCGAGTTCCCGCCGTTGCCACCCTGGCCACCCAAAGAGCCGCAAGGACTGGCACCGGCTGCACCGCCGGCAGGTCGCGAGCACGACCCGCAGAAGCAGATACCAAAGAGGCATTCACAATCGTACTCGCAGCCCGAGTTTCCTCCGGTGCCAGCGGACCCGTTCAAACCGCCAGATCCCGAGTTCCCGGCGGCCCCAGAGGCCCCGCCACCCGCTCGAACCTCGCACAATTCCAAGGTCATGGTGGAATTCACGGCGAAAACGCCATAGGAACTGCCGCCGGCGGTGGTGGCAGCTTCAGAGACGATGGTAATGCCCTGAATCAAGGCGTGAGTGGCCACATCCTGGGCCACCAGGCCCCTGGTTCCGCCCTTAATCTGGGTGGAATTTTCGGACTTGCGGCTCCAGCCGGCCGCCTTGTCATAAAGGCCATAGATGCCGATGCCGTTTCGGACATACACCGTCTCGTTGTAGGTGCCCATAGAGACCAATACGAATTTCTGCCCATCGGCTTCAGCCTGGTCCAGGCCCGCCTTAATGGACTTCTTGGGTTGGTCCATGGTGCCGGGGAAGCTGTCGTTACCCGAGGAAACGTCCACAAAAATGCTCAGAGTCGGGCTGGCGTAGCCATCCACGCCGTCGCAGTTGGTATCTTGGAAAAGCAGGTCGGGAAGGTCGTCGGTCTGGGCCCCAAGGAACTGGTTGCAGGGCAGAATCTGGCCATCCTGGCAGACGGACTCGTCATGAACACAAATACCCAGGCCGCACGTCTGGCTGCCCAGGTCCGACGCCTCGTCGGTCTCGCCGTCGCAATCGTTGTCTTCGCCGTCGCACACTTCGGGGAAATTCTCGTCGTCCTGCATGCAGACCACCGAGGTCTGAGCATCGGAACAACCAAAGATGCCATTGGGGCAGGAGTCGGGGTCGGGACCGTCGCAAGGAAGGCCCTTGTCGGGCCACAGGTCGTCGGCATTGCCGTCGCAGTCGTCGTCAAAGCCGTTGCACTTCTCGGGGCCTGCGCCCTGGTAGGGGTCGCAGAAGCCGGGTTTTCCGTTCAGGCAGCCGGGCGTGGTGTGCTGGCAGACGCCCAGGCCACACTCTAAGATCTCGAACCCTTCGTCGTATTGGGCGTCGCAGTCGTCATCGACTCCGTTGCACGCTTCTTCAACGGGGGTCTTGGCGGTGCAGGTCTCCCAGCCGTCGGCAGAGCACGAGGCCACGCCGGTGCATTGCCCAAACTCGTTCAGGATGTAACAGTCGGTCTTCAACCCGACGAACCCGGGCCAGCAAGGGCAGATTTCTTTGGTGGAGCGGCAACCCTTAAAATCGGTTCCGGCCACGGTTTTGAGATCCTTGCACTCAAACCCGCTGTTGCAGGTATCGGTGCATTCCACGGCACAGAATCGCCCCGTAGGTCCGTACTCGACACATTGGGTGGCTTCGCCTGCCACCGCGGTGCAGTCCGCATCTTTGGCGCAGGGGCGGCACAAGGCGGTCTTGGGCGGGATGCAGACCCACATGGCATCGGGGCCAGCATAGTCCACATTCTCACAAAGCCATCCCTCGGCACATTCCTCCTCGCAGGTTTCGGTGCAGAGTTTGCCATACACCGTGGTGATGCAAAGCTCCGAATCGCAGTCCACATTGGAAGTGCAGGGCTGGCCAAACCCACCAGGCTGCGGTCCGAATTCGATGTTGTCGGGGGGAAGTTGGTCCGAACCGAAATCAGGCGGATTGGTGAAATCGGGAATCACGTCGCCCTTGCCGTCGGTCGGCGTAATTTGGTCGACCTTGTTATCGCCAGTTGCGTCGACCTTGCTATCCGCCAGGTCCGACGAGGTGCATGCGTCACCCTCACAGTTGGAGTTCACTGCGCCGGCGCCACAAGCCGCTGCCCCAGTCAGCAGGGAAAACAGCATAAGGGTTCGAAGAAGCCGATTCGTCGGTCGCATAGTCGCCTCCAGTGGTACCGTGATTGCCGGAGCCGGGGCCCCGTAACGTTGAAGATATAACGTATCCGGGCGCGAGCGTCAAATCTCCTGTCACCGGGGAACTGTAGCGGCGGAGCGTACTGGAGCGGCAAAAGCCGGGGACGACTTCTTGTTGTATTGATAAACTAAAGAATAAAATCGGTTGAAAGAAAGTTCGATAATCGATTGTGTGTGATCTCTGTCAGGATGGACTTGTTCTGTGCGGTCAGCTTGGCGGCGACCAGGGTGCGAATGGAAAAGACCCGTAATGCATCGGTCACGGAGAGTGTGCCTTCGGCAGAGTCCTTTCGGCCCGTGAACGGGAAGGTGTCTGGCCCGCGCTGGCATTGGCAGTTCACGTTGACTCGGCACACCTGGTTGACCAGTGGATCGATCAATCGGGCCAGGGCCTCGTGGTCGGTGCCAAAGAGACTGACTTGTTGGCCGAAGTTGGATTCGACCAGGGCCCGGATTGGTGTTTCGATGTCGTCGAAAGTGGTCATGGGTACGACGGGGCCGAATTGTTCTTCGTGGAAAATGCGCATGGCCGGCGTCACGTG
>CAYTWV010000015.1:9188-16620 GCA_964442235.1 uncultured Myxococcales bacterium
CAGGGCGGGCTGGAAAAACGACCCGATTCGAAAGCCCCCTTGGTTGGCCAGTTGTGCACCTTTGGCCAGGGCGTCCTGGCAAAACGACTCCATGAGCTGGGCGTGCCCGACGTCGGGCAATGGGGTCAATTCGGTGCCCGGGGTCCAAGGCAGACCGGCGGGAAGTGCGTCAATGGCTTGCGCCAGACGCTGGGCGAAGGGTTCGGCCACCGAGGAATGGACACTGAGCAGTTTCAGAGCCGTACAGCGCTGTCCGTTGAACGACAGCGAACCCAGCATGCACTCTTGCACGGCGTTGTCCAGGTCCGCGTCGGGCAGCACAATGGCGACGTTTTTGGCCTCGAGGCCCAGCACACATCGAAGCCGATGGGGTTTGGGGTGCTGCGATTTCAGGATGTCTGCGACGCGGGCCGACCCGATAAATGCCAGACAATCGACCTTGCCCGACGCCAGCAAGGGGCCTACCACCTCCTGGCCGTCTCCATAAACCGTATTGACCACTCCCGGGGGGAAGACCTGGGCAAACGCTTTCAACAGGGGCCGGTGCAACAAAACGCCCAACCTGGGGGGCTTGAAGACGATGGTATTTCCCATCAACAGGGCGGGGATGAGGGTCGTAAAGGTCTCGTTTAGAGGGTAGTTATAAGGGCCCATACAAAGCACGACGCCCAGAGGAGCGCGACGAACCTGTCCCGCAATGCCCTGGGTGATTTGGAAGCGTGAGGATTGGCGGTCCAGATCTTTCAACGCCTCCAGGGTATCCACGATGTACTCGACGGTTCGGTCGAATTCTTTGGAGGCATCCCGCAGCGTCTTGCCGATTTCCCACATCAGCAAACGGACCACTTCCTCTCGGGTGGTCTTCATGGCTACAACAAAGCGCTCCAGGTAGGCGATGCGTTCGGCGACGGGCAGAGTGGGCCAGAGGCCTCGGCCACCGTCGTAGGCCTTGGACGCGGCATCCAGGGCTTCCATGGCCTCGACGCGGGTCAGAAGCGGGTACTTGCCAACGATGGTCACTCCAGAGGGGGCATCGGGTATTTGCACACACGGGAGCACGGGCTGAAGGGGGCCGGAATACTCTCGGAGAGTCCCGTTCACAAGGTACTCGGTTTGAATGAGCGGGGATGGAATCTTCCATGGATCGGGAACCGGCAGTCCAGCGGACAGTCGGGCCAAGACGGTCTGAAAATCAGGCATAATTCCCTCCCATAACCAATGTGGTACACCAGCATGTCATGTTCCGGCATACAACGACCGGACCTATTGCGCAAGGCTTGCTTGAGTCCGGGCCGGTCGTCCGCTGGGGGTGACATGGCGGCAATTCATACTTCAGGGCGGTTTGACGGCAGGTAGGGTGTCGTGGTAGCGTGCGCCCGGAAACCTGCGGGACGCTCTTTGTGTCCCGGGGCACCGTCTGCGTGTGGAAGGGGGTCTAATGGCCGACTATATCTGCCCCTATTGCCATGCCGTCTATCGGGAAGCGCACGGGCACTGCGCTGCCGACGGCAGCATGCTGATTGAGGTCCCGCAAGTGAATGACTTGTCGGGGCAGGTGTTTCGACGGAAGTACCGGCTGGACAGTGCGTTGGGCCAGGGCGGTTTTGGGGCTGTCTACCAGGCTACCCATCTGGTTCTGGGCAAGACCGTGGCGGTCAAGGTGCTTCGCAGCGAATTTCGGCAAGACTCGACCATGGTGGCCCGGTTTTTTAACGAGGCCCGTGTGGTGACCCGGCTGGCAAACCCTCATACCATTCAGACTTTTGACCTGGACCAGACGGAAGAGGGCCTTCTGTTCATGGTCATGGAGTTTGTGGCTGGGCGCACCCTTCGTTCCCTGGCGCTGGAAGAGGGAAAGCCCTCGGGTCGTCTGGCTTGGGAGCGGGCGTTGGCCATTCTGATGCAGGTTTGCGACTCGTTGGAAGAGGCCCATGGCCAGTCGGTCATTCACCGGGATTTGAAACCCGATAACATTATGGTTTCGGATAAAGGTGGCGAGCGGGATTTTGCCACGGTACTGGATTTTGGCATCGCCAAGGTCTTGGAAGATGCCAACGTGGGCTTGACGGCGGCGGGCTCGCTCATCGGTTCGCCGGCGTACATGAGCCCCGAGCAGATTCTGGGGCGGCCGCTGGACGCGCGCAGCGACCTATACTCTTTGGGTGCCGTGGCATATCAGGTGCTTTCGGGCACCTTGCCTGTCAACGCCAGGCAAACCGCTGCCATATTGCAGGAAAAAATTCTGGTTCCCCCCACGCATATGCGCAAGAAGTTGCCGGAGTTGCAGGTCCCCGATGAATTGGATGATCTGGTCGTGGCGTTGTTGGCCACGGACCCCCAGAATCGCCCTCGCACTGCGCTGGAAGTGAAGGAACGTATGGCCCGAATGCTGAGCCTGGTGCCCGGCTATTCGTCCGTGGCCAATGTGGTCCTGGCACCGGCGGTTGTCCTTCCCGTTTCGGCCCAGGTCTCGTCCGGGGGAGCTGCGGGGACCGTGGCGTACGAAGGGCGAAATCTGGCTGCAGCTTCAGTGGTGGTCCCGGTGCCCCGGGCGGCGGACGAGACCGCTGCGTTGCTGACGGCCAAGGAGCCGGGTTCGGCACGGGCTGACGCTGCCGGTCGTGAAGTGGCCGGCCCCGGTGGGGGCAAGGCGGCTTCGGGACCCGTAATCCTCAGAACTTCCGTGAATCCGGTCGTGGATGAGTCCGCATTGCTGGAGACTCTGCAAGCGCACCAGCCTGGTGTCGCCGTGGTCGCACCTGAAAAGGCGGGGCGATTCTCCAAACGTCAGCTTGGGATCGGTGGCGCCGGCGTGGTCTTGCTGGGGGTTTCGATTGCTGCGCTTGTCTGGGCGCTGTCCGGACCCGGAGCGGGGGAGGCCCCTGTTTCCGATGGGTCTGGGGGCCAGAGTGCACCCCACGAACCGGGGCCATCCAGGGGTTCCCCCAAGAATACGGCCGCACGTCCCGCAGAGAAGGCTACCGATGAGGCCAAACCTTCCATGGCCCCGGCCGAGGTTAATCTTGTTCCGGCGGCGGAAGTGAAGGCGGGGGCGAGCGAATCGAAAGGAGCGGCGACCGTGCCAACCCCGGCTGTGCCCTCGACTCCGGTCCCGAACCAGGCCCCGGCACAAGGTAAGCCGGATGGCCAAGCAGCTACGCCGGCCGCAGTTCCCGTTGTTGCACCGGCCAAGTCTCCTGTGGGCGGAACCGCTGTTACACCTGTTTCGCCGTCGGGAACCAAGCCAACGAATCCAACGGGAACTCAGCCCAAACCCGCACCAGGGAACAGCACGGCGCCCTCCAAACCGGCGGCCCCACTGCCGCCGTTGCCCATTCCTGGGCCCGAGACCGCGCCCGGTGGCACCGATGCGGGCAAGAACCCCACGCCTGCGGCTCCAGTTGTGAACCCGCCAGAAAACCAGAATACGGCGCCCGCCACTCCGGGAGGCCCGGCTTCCCCCACGGCCACCGAACAGCCCGCAGGGACCCCTGGCCAGGCAACCCCGGCCGTGGTCAAGAAGAAGCCCAAGCAGAAGTGGTTGGATGGCGACATGGACGACATGGAGCGGGAGATGCGGGACGAACTGAAGAAGAGCATGGAGATGTGGCAGGATCCTTCCGACGAAGGTCAGTAGGACGGCTCTTGTGCTGTAAATGGATTTCCGGGCAGCGTTTCGCAGACCTCACCCAGCAATGATGCCCCTCACCACTGGCTATTTACGAGATAGAATCGAGTGCTGAACTACTGAGCGTCGCCTTCGGTCTTGGCAACGGATTTGGCCATCTGGGTGACGGTCTCGACCTGGCGAGCGCCCATGTCGATGGCGGTGTTGACGGTGTCCAGGGTCTTCATGGCGCCGTCAAGGGCTACTTCTCGGACCTTGTTCACGACGTCGATGGGGGTCGAGACGACCTGGGAGGGCACTTTCAGGGTCTGAGCCGTCGAAACGATGGCTTCCTGAATCGGCTTGGCCATGGCGCTGCCGAATTCGTGGGACTTGTTGATGACGTCCCGAACCACTTCGGTGCCCTGCTTGTTCAGGTCAGCAAAGGTGGCCGTGGCCTTTTCGATGCCGTCGGCGGTGCGATTGACGACCGTGTTCACGTTCTTCCTAATCTTGTCCTTCATCAGAACCTCCATACTGCTTCCGGGCTATCCGGTTTGTGTAATGCGAATATAAGGCTTTGACGCACCGTGTCAAGACGAACTTCCGGCAAGCCTGCTCAACTCGGCCCCAAGCACGGATTCCGCCAACAACTCCGTCCAGTTAAGCATGCCGTCAAACCCAAAAAAGGGCCTGTGTGTCAAGGGGTGATGGTGGAAATCGGGGTACCCGAAATGAACCCCCATGAACCCTGGGGAGGTGGTCTGGTGGATAGAGGAGCCAATCCAAAGTCGGCGCAGGTATCGGGTGGCTTCGCCCGGTGCCACCAGAGGGGCATCAGGAAAGTCCTCGTCGCTGGATTCCAGGATGTGCAACTGTGCCCGGGCCGCTTTGACCTGTTGCACTTGAATGCCCAACTCCCGACATGCCATGGCTGCGGCGGGGCCCAGGTAGGGGTCCAGGACAAGGGTGGCGGTTGAGCCTGCCAGGAATTGTGCGGCATGGGGAGCCGCCTTGGTGATGACGCGGCGAGTCTCTTCCTGAATGAACTCTTCGGCGCGTTGCAGCGTGCCAGTGGCCTGCCCAATCTGCGTCATAAACTGTGCGGTATTCTGCAGTCCGAAGGGCAACGGGACGTCGTGACAGGGGATTTGCAACCTTGAGGCCAGGGTCTGGGCCGCCAGGCCACCATAGGGGAAGGCCAGGATTCGTTCACACGATGCTATGTCCGTCAGCGCACCGGCGCCAACCCCAGAAAGCCACGTGGCTCCCAGTTCCAGGCCCACAGCATGAAGCATTCGTTCCAGTTCAGCCCGGTTTCCCTGCTGATCCCCTTCGTTCCGGTCCCAGAGATACCCCACAATGCCGACACGCCCGGGCACCACCTGGCTTTGGGGCAGAGGCAGTTGGGTAGCCAGCGTCTCCAGGACGATTCGATAGCCGTCCAGCCAATCATCCTTCAGCGAACTTCCAGGCAGGAACAACACGGGGACGTCCTGCGCCGCCAGGGACTGTGCGATACGCTGCAGTGGCCGTTGTACCAACTCCAGGTAGTCAAACGAGGTGGTCATCAGCAGTGCCGGTTGCAGGGTCTTAAAAACCCCCTTGAGTGCGTCACGGGTGATGGCATCCCGGTCCAGTGATACGGAGGCGACCTCTTCGACGGAGGCTTCCCGATGGGTGGGGATGATGCGGCCATGCTGGTCCGGCAGGGCCAGGCTTGACGTCAAGTTGTGGTTTCGCTGCATGGCGGTCTTGTGCACCACACAATAGGGACCATCCACGACCAGCACGGCGTCGGGAATGGCGTCCACAGCGATGTACACGCCATTAAGATAGGGCAGGCCGATGTCTTCATCACGCATCATGGCGAGCCTCGATGAATGGCGTTGAGTTGTGGCTTGAAGTCCACAAAGGGGATGTGGCGGGCCCGATGAAGCAGCAGGCGGCCGGCCCGAATCAGTCCGTCGAACCCGGGGTCAAACAAGCCTGAACCGAACCCCTGCACGCCCGCAGCCACCAGCCGGGAATCTACGTTGAAGTCGCTGTAAACCAGTTTTTGTTCGGCCAGCAAGCCCGCCAACTGCTCGGCGGACGAGAAGGTCTTCAGCACGGCCCCGTTGGCGGTGGTCGAAGCGGTGCTGCCCTCGGGGCGGAAAAGCAGCAGCGTGACCGGGAATCCCAGTTCTTGCAGGACCGCAAGCAGAGACCATCCCGAGTAGGGGCTTCGCCCGGTCAGCACACCCAGGTCGGCCTTGTCACCCACCAGCGCCACGGGGACGCAAGCGGCCTGCTGCCGAATGGGCCCCAATTTGGCGTGACATTGGGCCGCCAACTCCTGGATCACGTCGGGGGCGCCTTGCAGGTCCAAGGTCTGGGCGATTCGAAGCAGCCAGGCCTTGGTGGCCTCTATTCCATACGGCGGATAGGTCCGAATCACGGGGATTTCGGGCAGCAGTTCGTCGGTAAGCAGTTCATCCCAGCCGTAGGAATTGGTCCAGATGCAGGCTTCGGGCGAACCCCGTTCCTGGGGATCCTGCAGGACCAGATTGGGCAGGAAGTTCTCAAGCACCGTCAGGCCAATTTTGGAAAGCACTGCGGTCAGTTCGTCGGCCAGAGGCTGGGTTTCGACGCCGGCAAGCAGCACGGGGCGGACAGCCCCCTTCTGGGGCCGGTTTCGCAGTTCAGCCAGCCGCTGTTGCAGGATGAGGGCGATGGCGTTGGGCGTGGGGTGGGTCTTGGCTACCCAATGTCCGGCAACCCCCTTTTGTTTCGCCAGCTTCTGCAGCGGGTGCACGGGAGAATCCCCCACCATGTCAGGCACACAGGTGGTCCGAACCAGAATCCCTTCGAAGTCTTTGGAGGCAGCATCGGAGAGCACTTCTTCCAGCCGCCGCTGAGTTTGTCCGGTGAGCACGTCTTTGTACGTGAGCAGCGTGGCAAAGTTATGGTGTGGCGACGGCGGCCTGAAGGGTTCGTCGTTGAACAGTTCCAGCGAAGGCAGGAAGCGGAAATAGGCCCTGAAACACTCTAACGTGCTGTGGTGAACCCGGGCGTATCGGTCCCCCATGCGGGTTTCCAGGCAAAACAGGCGATTGCGGGGATAGTGGAATTTCCACCAGTCACTCTGGTGAAGCGGGTTTCGGAAAAAACGGTCCAGTCGGGTCACGGGATGGGCCGACGTGGCCGCAGCGGGCTGCACCAGGGCGTCGGGCCACAGGCCCTTGAGCAGGTCGGGAAATGGCACGGGGAAGGGCGTTTCGGGTCTGGGTTTGCCTGGTTCCAGACCGGTGCAGGGCACAAGCGCCGTAGCGCCCGGGGCCGGCCGTGTCTTTGAACCGTGCCCCGATGCGGGAAGCAGTTCATGGGTTGCCCCATTCAAGGTGCGATCCCCATGAAGATACACGCTCTTCTTGTCAAAAAAGGCGGAATGGGCCACCAGCCCCAAACCGGCCAGATGTCCGTTCAACCATTTCAGCCCGGCAAACCCCACACGATATCGCTGCGGGGGAACATAAGAAGGGGGGGCCTGAGTGGGTTCTTCGTTCATGGGGGCGAAGATAGCCAGGGCAGCGGGCCCTGTCAACGGCGTCAGGGCGGTCCAAACCTGTTGCCCGGGGTTTTGGGTCTGCCTATAATGGTGCCTCGTCCTTGGAGGGATACATGAGACACTCGTTTTCGGCCATCGCACTCTGTCTGGTTCTGTTTGGATTCTCCACCGGGGCTTCGGCTCAGGGGCTGACGCTGGGCGCCGACGCAGCGTTCATGCTTCCCCAGGGGGATTTGTCAGACATCACGGGAAGCCAGATTGGTGCGTTTGTTCGG
>CAYTWV010000015.1:16630-18374 GCA_964442235.1 uncultured Myxococcales bacterium
GCTGAAGATGATCGCCATCACGGCCAGGCTTGGTTATTTGTACGGCATGGAGAAGGACGTCGGCACCATGAAGATGTCGTTGAGTGCCATCCCCGTATTGGCCGGCATCAAGTATTTCCCGATCACGCCGACTCCGCTGTATGTGGCGGCCGAGGTGGGCTTGATGAACGGCACCATGCATGTGGGATCATCAGAGAAAGACGAGTCATGGACCGGCGGTACCCTTGGCGCAGGCTTCCAGATCGCGGGCTTGGACCTGCGGGGCCAAATGATTGTGTTTGATCTGGACCACATGAGTGAGAGTTATGGTTTGATGCTTACGGTGGGATACGACTTCACTAGTTTGGGTCTGTAATCGTCGGCGGGAATCAGGCTTCGGCCGGAGGTTTCCTTTCCAGGCGATAAGCCACAACAGCCGCAATCAACGACACAGTCAGGGCCGCAGGCAAGGTGTAAGGCATCTTCGTTAGTTGCCCGAACACCCCCATGGCAGCACCACACGTCAGGCTTGCCAGCAAGGAAGCGGTTCCCAGCTTGCGGTGCAGAAACAGCGCTGCGATGGCGGGGACTGCCAATCCGGTGGTGTAAAGTGTGTAACTCCACATTAGGGCCGGGATGATTCCGCCGGACCAGAGGGCCATGGCCAGGGCCGTTGCCGTGAAGCCCACAACGGCATATCGGATGGCGCCCACGCTTCGTTGCCCAAGCAGGTCCATGGAAAGGATGGTGGATGCGCTCAAGACGCAGGTGTCGGCCGAGGAAAGAACCACGGCCAACAAACCGATGCCTGCCAGGCCCGTTGCCCATCGCCCCAGGCGCCCGGGAACTTCAAGAAGCACTCGCTCGCCGGTCCCATCGGGCAACCAGTTCCTGCCCAACACACCAATGGCCGTGATGACTATCGCCATGATGGCCAGGCCGCCGGCCGCCAGCAGCAGAGTCTTTCTGCGCCCCGCAAGGCCTTGGACAGTCAACACACGGGAGAACATATCCGGCCCGACCAGGAAGGGGAACGAAACCAGCAAAAACACATCCAGGACTCGGCTGAAGGGCAGGGGCTTGAGTTCTCGGGGGGTCACGGCAGGGTGGTCGCCCAGCAGCAGAGACCCCAACATGAATCCAAGAAAGACCACGATGACGCCCAATTGAGCAGCGTCGGTGCGAATGACGCCCTTTTGGCCCGATAAAACTACGTAGATGGCTACCATTACTGCCGCAAGGCAGGTCAGGGGAATCTCCATTCCCGGGGCCAAGGCTGCAGAGATGCGTACGACCGCAGAGAACTGTGCGGCCACAATGCCAACCCATGCCGGCACAATGAGTGCTGCCGAGACCTTGCGAAGCAGGGGGCTGCCTTCGGCCCCGAGCAGGTGGGGAAGGGTCATGGCTTCGGAAATGCGCACTCGGGGCAGAAGCCAGGCCAGCGTAAGCAACCCAACGACACCCGCACCCAGCCACACCAAAGCAACCCAGCCGTGATCGAAGGCCAGGCCCGAAGTTCCCATAACCGCACTGGCCCCAAGAATAGTGGCCAGAAGCGACCCAGCGGCTTTCCAGGGTGAGACGGCTCTATCAGCGACCACCATGGAAACGAGGCTGGAGCCCCAATCGCCCCGGCGGATGCCCAAGAGAGGGTGCAGAACCAGAAACGCCAGAAGAACCCACAACAAGGCATCCATCAGGGCCTCCACGAAGGTCAGACCTGCCCATCATCGCCATGGCGGGTTTGGCGTCAAGAGGTTCG
>CAYTWV010000016.1:0-15456 GCA_964442235.1 uncultured Myxococcales bacterium
CAAAGACCCCGAACAGGCCCCAGAAGCAGCCGAGATAGAGCGGCAATAACACCGCTGCCAGTGATGAAACCTCGGCCAACCAGAAAAATTGCACACCGCTACTAACACTGCCAGCCAGCCAGCCGATGACCGGCATCAGGAACTGGAACAGCCCAAAGTGGAAAGACAAGCGGAATACCTGCCGCTCGGACACCTGCCCCAGCATCACCGAGGTCGCAATGGCCACCGCAAAGGCGTCCATCGCCAACCCCAACGCCACTCCAAGCACAACCCAGAAGCTCATTTCGCCCTCCACCCGGCCTTGTGTAACCTCACTGGCCCTTGCGGTCAACTCAGACCTTCATGTTCTCTGGTCGACTCCCTCGATTCCCAACGCACGGCAACCTTCTCTGCATCAGTCTCGGTCACCGGATCACCCTTGAAACGACGCAGCGCAGCATCTATCGTAGCGACGCTCGCACGGAGGAGGCACCCATGCACGCCTGGCACGACATTCATGTTGATATTAAAGAAATTCAAGAACACTTTCCAGTTGTAATCGAGGTTCCAAAAGGCAGCAAGAACAAGTATGAGCTGGATAAGGAGTCTGGATTCTTGCGATTGGATCGTATTTTGTATAGCGCCGTTCATTATCCCGCAAACTACGGATTCATCCCGCGCACCTTCTGTGATGACGGGGATCCGCTGGATGCCCTGGTGCTCATGCAGGAACCCGTCCACCCATTGACCCTGGTCAACGCCCGGGCCATTGGGGTGATGCGCATGCGGGACGATAAGTGCATCGACGACAAAATCCGGGCCGTCAGCATCGACGATCCAGCGTTCAACGGGTACACGGAACACACGCAGTTGCAGCCCCACATCCTGCGAGAAATCCAGCGATTTTTTGAGGATTACAAGTCCTTGGAAAAGAAGGAAGTGGTCGTAGACGGCTTCATGAACGCCGAGGAAGCGTTTCGGGTGTTAAGGGAAGCGCTGGATATGTACCGGCAAAATGATCTGTGGGCTACACGAGGCGGGTATCGGTAGGAGTCGTAGGGGCTTCCAGCAGCCTCTAGGGCCGCTGCGAGCGCGGGGCAGGAGCCCCCTGGCCCAGCAGATGGACCAGTTCCCACTGTTCGGGACTTAGCTTCTTGTACAATTCAGCATAATCAACATAGTGATCAGTGGCTTCTCGAATGAACGCCACATCGGCATCGCTCAGGGTGCGCTTCACCTTGCCGGGCAGGCCCACCACAAGGCTTCGAGGCGGAATGACCGTGCCCTCCAAGACCACCGCCCCTGCAGCGATGATGCTTTCCTCGCCGATAACCGAGCCATTCAGAATCCTGGCTCCCATTCCCACCAGCGAACCATCCCCAATCACGCAGCCATGAAGCAACGCACAATGGCCCACAGTCACGTCCTTTCCCACAATCACGTCATAGGCCCCGTACTGGCCGTGACAACAGGTCAAGTCCTGGATGTTAGACCTGGCTCCGATGCGAATCGCCCGAACATCACCTCGCAGCACACAGTTGTACCAGATCCCGGCCTCGGGCCCCACTTCCACGTCCCCAACCAACACGGCCCCAGGCGCTACGAACGCGGTAGGATCCACAACTGGAATGCGGTCAAGCCTCAATACCCGTTTCATACAACCCTCTTATTCTAGAGTCCCGGAATCGCACCACCTGGAATCCGCAGCCCTGCGGGCAATGCCGGAACAGACGGAGCGCTGATTGCTCCAAATACCTGCATGACGAACAACAGGGCCAGCGCCGTGGCCGCAAAACTCACAAGCACAAACGCCACTCGACGCTCCTGAGGTACCTTCAAAAAGACCTCGACGCCGGTATACACAAAATAGACACAGCCCATGCCAACCATGGTCGCCATTGCCCCAAAGGCCGGCCAGAACCACAACACCATCACAAAAAACGCTGGCAAGTAGCCAATGGACACCAACGTCAACGCCCCGCCCAAATCCCGCTCGCCACCATACACCGGGCTAAGCGTAGCCAAAATCACCGCCAGGACCGAAATCCCAATCACCACCGAGAAGTACATCATCAGCGCCGTCTTCACAGCCGCCCCGAACGTCGCCGTTACTCCCCAGAACCCGATCACCAGACTGCCCACAAAAATGGCAACCGTCGGAATCAATGCCAATGGAAGGATATAGGCCAGATAGACCTGCACCGGCGTCATCGCCGAACCGCCAGTCTGCTTAAACGCCTCTTTGGGGTCCGTCAGGACCATTCTCACCTGATTAAAGATGTGCTGTACCCATTCCTGAATGTTTCCCATGGCCTCTCCTCCTTACGTCGTGTTCACTGGCTTTGAGTCAGAATGTCGCCCCAAGGGCCGCTGCTACTCTAAGTCCCCTTAGCCGCACAAGCAAGTATCCACCATGCGGGCCAGTCGGTGCCTCAGCAGGCCCCGATGATCTCCAGCGCTGCCCAACATAGTCCCATCGTCGCCAACGTCAGCGGAATGCCCAGCCGGCTGAACTCCCAAAATCCCAGGGTCTGGCCGCTCTTCTCCGCATTCTGGATGATGATCACGTTGCTTGCGGCCCCCAAAATGAACAGATTACCGGCCAACGTGCTGCCCGCAGCCAGCGCCATGTATTCCCCTACCCCGGCCCCCGCTTGCCCCAGCAGCGGCAACCCAAGTGCCACCGCCGGCACATTGGACATCAACTGGCTTAGCCCGGCACTGCCCCACAAAACTCCCGGGATCGACCCCACGTTTCCACCCCCAATCAGCACCTGCATCGCCCCCGTGTCCCACACCGACTGCATCAGCACAAACATCGCCGCAAAAAACACCAAGGTCGACCAGTCCATGCCCCGAACCACGGCTACCCGTTGGGGCGACCACAACAAAATGGGGGCCGCCCCAGCGACTGCAATCCAAGTCAACGGCAGTTCAAAATGCGACCCCAACGCCACCAGCCCAATCTTCACACAGATCAGCACCAGAATGGCCCCAACCCCGACCCGGGTCGAACTCGCCAACCGCCCCCGGGGAACATCCGCTCGCTCCACTTGAACCAAATTCGAAAACTCCCCCTTTCGACCGTAGAACCACCACAACAGCACATAGGTCAACCCCACGTTCAACAACGTGGGCAGGCCCAGCCACACAGCAAAGGTCAAAAATGGATTCGAGATGCCACTCTCCAACGCAATGAGAAGATTCTGCGGATTCCCGATGGGACTCATCACACTTCCCACCGTCACGCCAAAAGCCAGTCCAAGCAGCAGCGGTGCCGTCTTCCATCCATTTCGCTGCGCCAACTTCACCACCAATGGAGTCCCGATTATAGCTAACGTATCGTTCATCAGCAGCGCCGACAGCAACGCACTTCCCCCCACCACCCACGCCAATACGCCATTGCCCGTCTTGCAGCCCCGCACCACCCGATTGGCCCAACCGTCCAGCAGCCCACTGCGCTCCAACGCCTGGCCCACGACAAACATGCCGGCCAGGAATACCATCACGTCCCAATTGATGGCTTCCAACGCCCTGGGCCCCGAAATTCGCCCCGATAGCAGCACCACCACCGCACCCGCCAACATGACCTGCCAGATGGCAAATCGCATCCCCCCCACCTTCCGCACCGCCGTCAAAAGCAGCACTCCCGCCAACGCCAACATCGGTATGGACAGAAACTCCCGCACGATTCACCTCTGAATTCACGTAACCGGGCATTACGCCCACGGCCACAGCCTGTCAAGTAGGGCCCGTTATCTGCCCAATTCAAACACATGCCCAATACGCCCCCGTAAGACGCTACCCCGCATCATCCCTCAAAGGCCCTTGGTTGCGGCCCTTCCGCACTTCTGCTTGCTCAAGGGGATCCTTGCGGTGTACGGTCACGATGGCCTGTTTGCCCTTGTCAGCCACACGCTGAGGCCGGGTTTCCTTAGGAGGTTTTTTGATGAATTTCGGTCACGATCGAGACAATCCCCTGTTCCTTTCCGATGCTCAGCTCGCCGCAGAAATGAACCGATGCGAGTTCTGTGAGGACAAACCTTGTAAAAAGGCCTGTCCGGCAGACTGCTCGCCCGCCGACTTCATTATGGCGGCCCGACAAGGCAGACCCGAAGACTTCCGCAGGGCAGCATCCTCCATTCTGACGGCAAACCCGTTGGGTGGCGTGTGCGGTGGTGTCTGCCCCGATTCTCACTGCCAGGCAGCATGCAGCCACAAGAACTTTGACTGGTACATCGAGATTCCTGCCGTTCAAGGCGCCATCGTCGCTCGTGCCAAGGCCTGGGGCGTCATGCCCGAAATCCAGACCTCCCCGTCCAACGGAAAAACCGTAGGCGTGATCGGCGCCGGCCCCGCAGGCCTTGCCGCCGCCTGGACCCTGGCCCAACTGGGGTACACCGTTGAACTTCATGAAGAAACCGACCGCCTGGGTGGCGCCTGTGCACTGATCCCTGCGCACAGACTCGATCCCCAGGTGCTGCGCTCCGATATCGACTTTATGCTGCAGCACCCCAGAATCCGCCTGCACGTCCAGTCAAAAACCACCCCGGAATCCCTGACCGCCGGCAATTGCCAGGCCGTCATTGTGGCCCAAGGCCTCTGGGAGCCCATCATCCCCCAGATTCCTGGCTCCGAATTGCTGGTCGCGGGAAACACCTATCTGGCACAATCCTCCCGCTTCCCCGCCAAGGGACGCGTCGCCGTCATCGGCGGTGGCGCCATCGCCTGCGACTGCGCCGTAGTCGCCAAACTGGCCGGGGCAACCGTGGAGATGATCACCCTGGAAACCGTTGCAGAACTGCCACTTACGCCCAAAGAGCTAAAGCTGCTTTTGGACCATGGCGTGGAACTGACCGGTCGCACAAGGGTCGATTCCCTGGCCAAGATGCCCGACGGTTCCATCACCCTTCAGACCACCCGCATCGCTCTGGAATCCGGCGCCACGTTCCATCCGACCAAGGTTTCCGAAGTCCCCGGAACGGCTATGGGCCGCCAGGGCTTCGAGATGGTGGTCGTTGCCATCGGAAATCGCTCTCGTCGCATGACCACCACCGGCCCCGCCGTCTTCTTGGCCGGTGATGCCTCTCATGGCCCCAGCACAGTCATCGAAGCCGTAGCTTCGGGCAAAAACGCTGCCATGGCCATGGACGCCTTCCTGGCGCAACAGCCCGTCCCCCAATTCGAAAAGCCGCGCAAGAGCCACGTGGTCATCAAAGGCTACAACCCTACCCCCGTCTCCCTTGCAACCGATTTCTTCGGCACCCCTATCCCCAGCCCCTTTATCCTGTCGGCAGCCCCCCCTTCCGATGGGCTGGAACCCATGCGCAAAGCCCTCAAGGCCGGCTGGGCAGGCGGCATCATGAAGACCGCCTTCGACAACGTCCCCATTCACATCCCGTCCGAATACATGACCTGCTTCACCCCTGAAACCTGGGGCAATTGCGACAACGTCTCGGGCCACTCGCTGCAACGCGTCTGCTCCGAAATCCCCATCCTGCGCCAGGAGTTTCCCGACCGCCTCATCGGTGGCTCCACCGGCGGTCCCGTTACCGGTAACGACGAATTTGATAAGGCCGGCTGGCAATCCAATAGCCGCAAACTCGAGTTGGCCGGTGCACAAGTGGTCGAGTTCTCTCTCTCTTGCCCCCAGGGCGGAGATGGAACCGAGGGTGCAATCGTTTCCCAAAACGCTGCGCTCACGGCCAAGATCATTGACTGGGTACTTGAAACCAGCGACCCTAACATCCCGAAATTGTTTAAACTTACGGCAGCGGTAACCTCCGTGGCGGTTATCATCAAGGCCGTCAAGGAAGTCTTCGACAGGTACCCCGGAAAGAAGGCCGGCATCACCTTGGCCAACACCTTCCCGGTTCTGGGATTCCGCCCCCGAACCAGCGGCAAGGGCAATTGGGACGAAGGCATCGTTTATGGTATGAGCGGCGCCGGCGTGGCTCCCATCAGCAACCTCACCCTGGCTTCCGTGGCTCACCTGGGTGTTGTCGTCTCCGGAAACGGTGGCCCCATGGACTACTATGCCGCTGCCAATTTCCTGGCGTTGGGCGCCCGCAGCGTTCAATTCTGCACTGTGGCAGAGAAATTTGGCGTGGGGATCATCGACGAACTCACGTCGGGCCTCAGCCACCTGATGAAGTCCAAGGGCATCTCCAGCGTCGACCAGCTTATCGGTTACGCCTTCCCCCACGCCATCACGGACTTCATGGAGTTGTCACCCACCAAACGAATCTCCGCCGTCCATGCCGAGCTTTGCACCCACTGCGGCAACTGCACCCGCTGCCCGTACCTGGCTATCACCCTGGACAAGGACTTCCTTCCCCAGACCGACGCCAGTAAGTGTGTTGGATGCAGCCTCTGCGCCCAGAAGTGTTTTGCCGGCGCCCTGTACATGCGAGACCGCACCGCCGATGAGCTGGCCGAACTAAAAGAAGACTAAACTCCATCAGCCGCAGAGCCGTTCCCACGCGACCCCTTCGTTCGGTTTTCCGCCCAAACCTCCGAATTCGCCCACGCTTCACTTCGCTATCCATTGATCCCTGCTCGCGCCCCTGTATAATGGTCGGGCAACTCGAAACCGCGAGGTCTTGAATGAAGCGCTCCACTTCTTTCCTTTCTCTGGTCGCTCTCCTGGCACTTGTTGCCGCCTGCGGCACCACCGCCAACAACAATGAGGACCAGGATCTTGTGGCCGACGGCCAGGAAGGCGATGGCTCTTTGACTGGAGATGCCCTCGATGGCATCCAGGTCCAGACCGCCCTCTCCAAGACCACCACCGCTGCAGGCGAAGCCGTTACAGTCACTTGCACGGTGACCAAGGATGGCAAAGAACTCAAACTCGACACCTGGATCACCGTCAACGTCGAAGAGGCAGAGTACTCCGTGGACGGGGACCAACTGGTCGTGATGGCCGTGGGCACTTTCGAAGTGACGTGCTCCGTGGCAGACAGCCAGATTTCTGATGCCACTCCCGAGCCCCTTACCGTCACCTCGGGCCCGGCAACGAAGGTCCAGACGGAGTTGGAATCCAAGGCGGTTACCGCCGGCGACGAAATCTCCGTGACCTGTTCCGCCACCGATGCCTGGAACAACCCCGTGGACGCTGACTTCGAGGTTCTGGTCACCCCCGACGGCTGTGACGTCGAAGAGTTGAACGTGACCGCCAAGAAGACGGGCACCTTCGACGTGGCTTGCGCTGTGAAAGGCAGCGAGGCCATTGACGACACTCCCGAGGCTTTGACCGTCAAGGCCGGGCCTGCGCACACCATCACCACCACCCTGGCCAAAGAAACCATCAATGCCGGCGAAGACACCACCGTCACCTGCACCGCTGTCGACGCCCTGGGCAATCCCGCTTCCGAGACCCTGACCGTGGAAGGCCCCGAGGCCGTTGTGGTTACGGGCATGAAGGTCTATTCCGAAAAGGCCGGAATCTGGGAGATCACCTGCGTTGCAGCCGAGGCCCCCGACGCCAAGACCGAATCCGCTGATTTGACCGTGAATGCCCTGGAACCCGTTGGGCTGGCCCTGAAGCTCACCCCCGGGAAGCCCGTTTACCAGCGCAACGACAAAGTCACCGTGGGCTTCTCTTTGGTGGATAAGTTCGGCAATCCCATCCCCGGCGGCGCCATCGAAATCCCCACCATCAACCCCGTGGAAGGCACCGAGCATCCCGCAGACTTCCAGTTCAAGTTCCTGGTCCAGGGCAAATACACCATCTCGTCGTGTGTCGTGGGCGACAACACCAAGTGTGATGAAATCGACGCCTGGGTCGATGACACCTCGCCCCTGATCGTGGTGGACTATCCCGAACGCGGCATGACCCTGAACGGACCCACAACCATCAATGTGGTGGGTTCGGTCACCGAAGAGGTCAGCGATCTGGCCAACTTCCGTATCAACGGCGTTGATATCACCGTGGACGAGTTCGGCCACTTCAACCAACCCATCTCGGCCGTCCAGGGCATGAACCTGCTGGCCTTCCACGCCGAAGACACCTTCGGAAACAAGGTGGATACCTTCCGCTCATTCTATTTCTCACAGGTCTGGTATCCAATCGACAATGCCAACCCACAAGCCAGCGTCGTGCCCCGCACGGCCTTGATCTATGTGGATGACACACTCTTTTACAACGCCGACCCCACCGATCAGGCCAACATCACAGCCCTGCTCAGCAATGCACTGACTGGGCTGGATCTCAGCACCCTGCTTCCCTCGCCCGTCACCTCGCTGGCACAGATCGGCTGCGAGTGGGACGTCTACATCTCCAATATCGCCTACGAACCCCCTTCCATCGCTGCCAAGACCATCGATGGCGGTTTGAGCCTGACCATTCAGGTCAAGAATTTCTCTGCCGACGTCGAGCTGGACAAGACCAAGGGCCTGCTCTGCCCCAGCGCCAGCGGCACCGCCTCGGCTCAATCCATTGATGTGGCCGCCTCGGTTCTGATTTATGTGGACGGTTCCACGGGCAAACTGCACCTGGCAGCGGGCGAAACGACCGTGGATTTTGTGGAACTGAAAATTGCCCTCAACGGACTGGCCTCGCTGCTAAATGGCATCGTGGCGCTCTTCGAAGGCACCATCAAGAACCTGCTTGTGGAACAGGTCTCAACAGCTCTGGGAGATTTGATCACCGACCTGGATGCCTCGGTGCAAGAGTTCTTGGGCAAACCCATCGTGCTTCCCATCGACGCCCTGATTCCCGGCATGAATCAGGTCACCTTGAACATCAACATCTTCCCCTCGCTCTCCCAGTTCAACTCGCTGGGTGGCCTGATCGAAGCCGGACTTTCCATCACTTCCGACAAATTGATCGACCGCAATCCGCTTGGCTCTATCGGCCGTAACTCCTGCCTCTCCCCCAATCCGGAGAGTTTCCAGTTTGACCTGAACAACCCCGAGAAGATTCTCCTGGCCGTCTTTGATGACATCCTCTCCGAAGCCCTGTTCAGCTTCTGGTGGAACCGAGGCACACACCTTCAGATCACCTCGGCGACCTTGGCCGAAATGGGCACCGATTTATCCGAGTACGCCATCACCGACCTCATTGTGAACTCCTATCCCCTGCTGCCTCCCATCGTCACGGGCTGCCTGCCTGGAGGCCTTGCCACCGTCCAACTGGGCGACTTCTATGTGGAAGCCGAGTTTGTCATGCTGGGCAAACCCGTGGACCTGCACATGTACCTCTATCTGCAGATGGACATCGAGCCCTCTATTATCACTGACGAAGAGGGCAAGAAGATCGCCATCAACATCAATATGCCCAGCATCGTGGAAGTGGATATCGCCTACATCAACGACGTATGGAAGGGCAAAGAGAGCACTTTCGTGGGCCTGGTGAAAGACACCTTGATCCCCATGGCGCTCGAAAGCGTGGTCGAAGAGCCCCCGAGTTTTGCCATTCCCACGTTCAATCTGGCCGAGTTGTTGGGAAGCGACCCCGAATCGCCTCTGCCGATTCAGCTTCCCAACAAAGATCTGGTGATTGACCTGAAGACGATTGTGCACTCGATGGGATACCTTCAGGCGGCAGCAGGCTTGCTGCTTCAGGACCCCGCCCCGGCCCCCGTAGAATAACTCCTTCCTCTCCTACTTCTCCAACTTCTTCGCAGGCCTCTGCTTCAGCGCTTCAAGCTGAGGAATCACCGTAGCGGCATCGCCCACCACCAGAACAATCAACTTCTCGATGGGCAACAGCAGTTTGGCCAGGTCCACGGCTTTGGCCGGGGTCAGATCCTTTAATACCTTCTGCCTCTGCTGGATGAAGTCCGCCGGCAATCCGTAAACCGCAATGCGACGAACCAGGTTCAGGCGTTGGGCCAGCGTCTCGAATTCTCGGGTCATTCCGTACAACACGGCATTTCGTGTGTAGTCGATGACCTCTTGGGAAATTTCGGTCTGCCACTGGCGAATGGCGTCCAGGATGATGCCGATGGACTCGCCCGTAGCCGAGGTCTGGACACTGCCAGAGACGGTGAAGGCGCCCCATCCCATGCCGCCCATGAACCCCGAACGCATCCCGTAGGTGTACCCCTTCTCCTCACGCAGGATCATGTTGATAACCGAGGCAAAGTTGCCCCCCAGGCCGTAATTCATCAACTGGGCAGGGAAATAGACTGCATCCGACATATGGGGACCCAGGGTGCCGAATCGAAGCTCCGACTGGGGGGCTCCGGGAAAGTCAACGACCAGAAAATCCGTCCCGTCGATGCTGACTGTCTTTGCTGCGGGCACTACCTCGGTTATTCCCTTCCAGGATTCCAGACTCTTCAGATCTTTCTTCATCTGGCCTTGCGAAACATCGCCGGCCACAATCACCGTCAGCCTGTCGGGCCCCAGATACGCCTTGTAGAACCCCTTCACCTGCTCCAGCGTCAACCCCGACGTGGTTTCCAACTTCCCCAGGGAGGGATACGAAGCGGGGTGTGCAGGTCCAAAGACCAGACTGCCCAGGCGGTCCGTGGCCACGTTGCCCGCATCGGCCTGCCGCTGCTGCAACTGCGTCAACTGGCTGGCCTTCAGCCGTTCAAATTCGCCCGCGTCCAACCTGGGAGTAAGCACCATCTCGGTGACCAGCGCCACAACCTGGGGCAGCACTCGCTTCAAACAGGAGACTTCGACTTCGATGGTATCCGTCCCAACATAGACCTCCAGCGAGGCCCCCATCTTGTCCAACGCTGCCTGGAATTCCGCCGGCGTCAATCGAGCGGTGCCTTCCTTCCACAATTGGCCCGCAAGCCAAGCCAGCCCCGGTGTGGCTCCCTCCAGCGACTGGCCGCCTTTCCAAACCAGTGCAAAACGGACCAGCGGCAGTTCGGTGGATTCGACTCCGCTAAGTACCATGCCGTTTTTCAAGGCCGTTCGATAAGGCTTGGGCGCAACCAGTTCGGGCGGCTGCCCCGCTGCCGGAGCCTTGGAGCGGTCGAACGAAGAGGGCGTCTTCTGGGGAACCTGCACATCGGCTGACGGTGCCTTGGGTTTGTTCCCGTCGTCGTTGGGCAGGATGAATTGGGCCGACTTGGGGGCCGCCAACGCTGCCTGGCCCACCGGAACGATGGAGAGAGTCAAATAGGGCTTGCCCAGAAGATAACGTTCCAGCGCCTCTCGAACCTGCTTGGATTGCACCGCACGGTAGCGCGTCAGTTCTTCATCAATGGCCGACGGCCCGCCATGGAACGTGCTCATCATGGCCAACAACATGGCTTTGTAGAACACACTCTCCATCTGGCTCAAAAACGCCGTCTCGAACTTGGCCTTCTCGCCCGCAAGCCGGTCTTCCGCCACGGGAGCCTGGCCAAACTCCGTAAGGCCCGCCAGAATTTCGGCTTCCAATTGTTCCAAGGTCACGCCGGGCAGCGGCTTGACCTGGATGATCAACGTGCCGGCCAACTCGCCAACATTGGGCATCACGTCCACCCGCGCCGTCAGCTTCTTCTCCTCAACCAGCCGGCGATACAGCATGTCCTGTTTGTTGGTGGCCAGTAGTTCCGCCAGATAGGCCAGGGCCGGCTCGTCGGCGTGGAAGCTGGGAACCGTGGGCCAAACCAGCGTCAGTTGGGGGATCTTGGCCAGCTTGTCTTCATAAAACACCCGTGATCCTACTGGCAGCACATCGCCAACCACACCCGCCTCGGCAGCAGCATCGCTCCCCACGGGGACACGCCCCGGAGTCTTAACCACGGCGGGAACGGCGGGACGTGCTGGAATCTCGCCAAAGTACTTTTCCACCAGAATCTTGGCCTGCTTCACATCCAGATCCCCGGCCAACACAAGAGTCGCATTGTTGGGACCGTACCATGTCTGAAAAAACTGCCTGGCATCCTCCACCGAGGCAGCGGCCAAGTCGGTCATTGAGCCAATGACCTGCCAGTTATAGGGGTGCTCGGGGGGGTAGAGCATCTTGTTCATGACGTACCACAGGTATCCGTACGGGCGATTGTCGTAACTTTGGCGCTTCTCGTTCATCACGACATTTTGCTGGTTGAAAAAGGCCGGCGCCGTCAGTGCGCCCAGCAGCCACCCCATCCGGTCCGATTCCATCCATAAGATCGTCTCCAGGGCGTTCTTCGGCACCACTTCATAATAGATGGTCCCGTCTTCCCACGTGCCGCCATTAAGGGTCCCGCCCGCTTCCTGGATCCGGCGGAAGAACTCGTCTTGCCCCACGTGCTCGGATTCCTGGAACAGAATGTGCTCAAACAGATGGGCAAAACCGGTCTTCCCGGGCGTTTCCCGAGAGGATCCCACATGGAACATCACCGCTAACGACACAATGGGGTCGGACCGGTCCACATGAAAAATGACGCGCAGGCCGTTTGGCAGGCGAAATTCTTCCGTCGGGATCGACGCCTTTGCAGTCTTTGCGACCGCCGGGGAGACCCCCAAGCCGGCCACACACAGCACCATCAAAAGAAATTCAGCGATTCGTTTCATTGACCTCTCCTTGCTCCCAGCCCGATGAATGCTGCATTTGCGGCCTTTCGCGTGCCTGGCTGGCCGGCCCCTGGATTATGGGGCTTCACTTTTTTTGCGACAAGCTGAATAAATCTGAAAAAGGTGGCGTCCATCGCCACTCGTTCCCCTTTACGGCGGCACGGTGCATGCGGTAGACTCGGGAACTGAAGTAACCCACTCCCAAATTTTTTGGAGGAACAAGATGAAGCAAGGTATCACGACTGTATTCGCTCTCGCACTGGTTATCGGCTTGGCTGGCAACGCTTTCGCCGGGGACGACCCCCGTTTTGACATTGGCAAAAGAGCTGTCGCCGCAGCCGGCATCGCCGTGACTGCTTCCAACCCCGGAAAGGACTTCCGCGGGGACGAAGCCGTTGTGCTCGATACCGACTTGACCCCAAAACAGGTGCTCAACAAGTTTGTCGACGCCATGACCGCCGGTAAAGAACTGGACGGCGTGAAAGTGGTCGGCATGGGCTTCCTGGTTTACAGCAAGGCCTGGGGCGTAACCCTGCTTGCTGGCGAAGAACAGTGCAGCATCAAGATCACCGAGAAGGGCAAGGGCGCCCAGATCCTTATCAAGGGCAAGCGCGCTTCCGTACCCGTCGAAGACGATGTGAAGCCTGACACCGGCACCGTGAAATAAGTTCGCCCGCTCCCCGCCTGACCCCTTCTCCCACACAACCTGATTTGGAATTCTCTCGAAGGCAGAAGTCTGGACTTTCGAAGGTTTAGGTTTGGTCTTTGACAGACCCTCCTCTGCCTTGCCGGTCCGTGTCACCCTTGCCGGTCAAACCGAATCTTAAAGAAAAGGATCGCCCCAGCCAGCACCAGCGTGATGGCGTTGAACAGGATCACGACGATGTCTTCCCGCATAATGCCGTAGACCAGCCACAGAAGCACCCCCAGAGAGAATCCTGCAAACATCAGCAACGAAACATCCCTGGCCGACTTCGAACGCCACGTCTTTAATAACTGCGGGACAAATGCGATGGTCGTCAGCGTACCCGCAATCAAACCAATCACCAGCGTCCACGTGTCCATGCTCTTCCCCCCGTACCACCGGTCGCCAGCGTATGCCGCCGATGTGACCCATTGTCAAGCCCCGGCACCTGCCGTAAGTGCTGCTCCGGTTGTCCATTACCAGAACTCTCCATCCTCCCTCGTTGCCGCCTGCCCCACGAAGCCTTGGCGACTTGTCCTCCGAAGCCTTGGCGAAGGAGGAAGTAGGGTTGCCGTTGCCAGTCAAAAAACCTCCGCAAACGTTTATGTTGTCCGCTCTGAGCATTTCCACTATCCTCGGTAAGTATCGCACTCAAGAACCGTAGCGGCTTGCCAAGAGTCGTTGGACCCCAAGGGGGCTGAGAATGGCCAATGTACTTGTCGTTGACGACGAAGAGGGGATTCGCAGAACCTCCAGTCTCTTTCTGGCTCAGGCCGGCCATCATGTGACCACCGCCGGCAACGCACAGGAGGCACTGGCCGAGTGCGAGAAGAAGGAGTTCGACGTCATACTCTCTGACATTATCATGCCCGGCGACGACGGGATCAGGTTGCTGGAGAGAGTCCGGGAACTTTCGCCCATGATCCGTTTCATCCTGGTAACGGGCGAACCCACCGTGGAAACGGCCACGGCAGCACTGCGTATGGGTGCCTTCGATTACCTGCCCAAACCCGTCAAGAAAGACACCTTGTGCCGTGTGGTGGAAAAGGCCGCCAGCGACAAGGAATTGAGGGAACAGAATCAACGCCTTCAGGAAGAGAATCGAAAACACCGGGATCACCTGGAACTGCTGGTGAATGCTCGCACTCTGGAATTGAAGACTGCCCTTAGCCGCGTCGAAACCACTCTGAACAGCACCACGACCGCGCTCTCTATGGCCTTGGAGATGAGGGACTCTTACACCGCAGGGCACCAGCGCAGAGTCACCGATCTGGCGTGCGCCATCTGGGACAAGATGCAACTTCCAAGAGAAGAACGAGAGGGACTGCGCATCGCTGGCATGCTGCACGACCTTGGCAAGATTAAGGTTCCTTCGGACATCTTGACCAAACCCTCACGCCTCTCTCCCGCCGAAGTTGCCCTGATTCAGGAGCACCCTGGTGCCGCCTGGGAGATTCTTCGTCTGGTCCATTTCCCGTGGCCTGTGGCGGAAATCGTGAGGCAACATCACGAACGCCTGGATGGCTCGGGATACCCCGATGGCACCATCGGTGATCACATTCTGACCGAGGCCTGCGTGCTTGGCGTGGCCGACGTCGTCGAGGCCATGGCCTCCCACCGCCCCTATCGCCCAGCTCTGGGCATCGCCGCTGCCTTATCCGAAATCGCTCAGGGCCGAGGGACCCGGTACCGAACCGACGTGGTCGACGCCTGCACCTCTCTGTTCATCGATGACGGATTCTCTCTGCCGGCATAGCCCCCCTTGACTTCCCCTGAAGCTTCTCCATATTTCCCATCGTAATGCTAGACTAATGCCGGTCAATCCGGCTGGAAAATCTGGAGGAGACCATGTTTACACTACCCGAACTCACGTTTGCGCACGACGCGTTGGAACCCCATATCGACACCAAGACCATGGAAATCCACCACGGGAAACACCATGCGGCCTACGTGGCCAACCTGAATGCTGCCCTAGAGAAGATCGGCCCGGAGTGGGGCAAGCTGGACTTGGCGGCCCTTAATCGGTCCATTCAGGAGGTACCTGAAGCGGTACGGACCGCCGTTCGGAACAACGGTGGCGGCCACTGGAACCACTCCTTCTTCTGGGAACTGCTCAGCCCCAATGGCGGCGGAGCCCCAAAGGGCCCCTTTGGAGCGGCGCTGGAGGCGACCTTTGGATCCCTGGACGAGTTCAAAACCAAATTTGAGGCAGCGGGCATTGGGCGATTCGGCTCGGGTTGGGCCTGGCTGGTGGTCAAAGACGGCAAGTTGGCGATTACCTCCACGGCGAACCAGGACAATCCCCTGATGGACAATTCGGGCACCCCCATTTTGGGCGTGGA
>CAYTWV010000016.1:15466-18286 GCA_964442235.1 uncultured Myxococcales bacterium
GGACGTGTGGGAACACGCCTACTACCTGAAATACCAGAACCGCAGGGCAGACTACCTGAAGGCGGTCTGGAGCGTCCTGAATTGGCGTGAAGTCGAGAAGCGATTCGAGGCAGCGCTGAAATAGTCCTGGATGGAACCCCTTCAGGAGAGTCGGAGAGTCAGCGGAGAAACCGGATAGGCAGTGCAGCTATGGATATAGCTCTGCCACTTGTCGGACTCCCGGATGGAAACTCCTGGTGGCACAAAAACCTCGCCCTCAAGTAGCTTGACCCTGCACACAGAACAACTGCCAGTTCGACAGATGGACGGGACCAGAACTCCGGCTCGTTCCAAGCTGTTCAAAAGGGGTTCACCCGCCTTTGCCTGCAACATGGGCCCGCCTTCGATACGAACCCGAAATTCGGTAGTGGGGGCCAGACCTTCGGGCCAGCCCTCTTCCTGTTCGGGCCGCCTGGGCGGTCCATAGACAGGTCCGCGAGCGCTGCCAAAGCCGTGTTGTACAGGGATCTAGGGCCACACACAAAAAAGGTGCGGCCTTCGGTGGTTTTCAGCAACGAACGCAAGGTCGCCGCATCCATGAACCGGGCTGGTTGGCCGGGACTTGCTTCGGAATAGAGGTGATGCAGGGTAAACCAGGACACGTGTTGCTGCAGATGCGCCAGTTGCTCGGCGAAGATCACATCCTGGGCCGAACGATTGCCGTAGATCAGCGTGACTCTGCCTCGAAAGCCTTCAGAGTCAAGCTGCGACAGGATCGACATGAACGGCGTGATGCCGCTGCCTCCGGCCAGGAACACCAGATCGTGCCCGTCGATCAGCGGTTCGTAATAGAAATGGCCTTTGGGTCCCGAGGTCACCAACGTGTCCCTGAGGTGGATCTGGGACGCCAGATAGTTGGGGACCCACTCGCCGGGCAGGGCCTTGACCGTAACCTCCAGAACCTCTTTGCCGGGGGGCGAAGAGAGACTGTATGGGCGACTGGTGCGAATGCCTTCCACATTTAGATTGAGCGACAGGTACTGCCCGGCTCGAAACACCGGGGAGGGACCATCGGTTCGTCGCAACACCAAAGTGCGTGTGGTCGCAGTCTCGTCTCTTAGGCCCACCACTTCCAGGCGCATGGTTTTGGGGCGCAGGGCCTGCAGGAAGTTGGCCTGGTGTTTGGCCGATTCCGCATCCCAGTGGCCCAGCGGGGAGTGGGGATCGGGAATGGGCAGTTTGTGGGCTAACAGCATCCCCAGGCGAGCCAGGTCTTTCGCCCACTCTCGGGCATCGTGGACCTTCTGGAAATCAACCATGACGGGCCCCCTTTCGAGACGAAAAGTGGTTGCGCAGGACTTCTTCCGCCGCAATTTGACCTGAAGACATGGCAGGCTGGAAGCCGCCGCCGGGTTGGGTGAAGGCCCCAACTTGATAGAGGCCGTGCAACGGCCCCTGATGGCCCAGCCGCCAAAGAGTCGAGTCCCATGGCGGTTGCTCGAATCCGTAGATGGCACCCTCGAAGTTGCCGGTATAGCGATAGTTGGTAACCGGTGTCGAAACTTCCATCACCTCGATGCAGTCTCGAATCCCCGGGATCACCCGTTGCGCCATCGAAAGCATGCCGTCCGCAAATCGGCGCTTGATGGCCACATAGGCCGACGGATCCAACTTGAACCACGGGGCACCATAAACCAGGCCGGTCAGCACCACACACGATGTGCCCGGCGGCGAGAAGTCGGGGTCACTGATGTTGTAGGTGGTCACACAGATGGCCCGAGGGACCTCAAGGGTACGCATTGCGTCGAATTGGGCGTCCTGGTCATAGTCCAGATTGATGAATGTCTCCTGGTCCTGGATTCCCAACTCCGAAATGGAACGATCCAGGCCAAGGTAAACGTTGATACTGCTGGCCCCCACCCCGCTGGCCTGCAATCTCCGGTTCCAACTGGCCGGGACCTGCTCCTGGGGCAGCATACGGGTCGTGTGGATGGGATCGGCGTTGCTGATCACAACCGGAGCCTGAAACTGGACCCCCTGCTGAGTCTCGATGCCAGTGATTCGGCCCTCGTGAGCCAGAATTCGGGCGCACGGCGTCTGGAACAGCACACGGCCCCCGTTAGACTCGATGGCATGCACAAAAGCGTTGGAGAGTGCCTGGGATCGCCCCCGAATATGGACCGCACCCGATTTGATATAGGTAGCCAGCAACAGAGCAAAATAGAAAAACGATGCTGCCGAGGGGGACATGCCCACGTACCCCCAATACTGGGAGATCACGGCCTGTGCCTCGGGATCTCTGATGTATCGGGAAAGCACCGAGCGCCAGGTACACCCCTGGTATCGCAGCACATTGGGACTTGTGATCGGAACTTGCAAAAACGTGGCAAGCCCCAGATTCCCTTTGTTGAACTTCGTTTCCAGGCCCCGGGTCTCCTCGTCGACCTTCCGGATCAAATCCAGGAACTGCCGAATGCCCTGGGCCTCGGCGGGGAACAGCGTGGTCAGGGTCTGGCGATAGGCCTCCCAGCCCGCTGGCAAACGCACATCCTGATGCGGGAACACACTGCGATACAGGTCCGGAATCGGCAAAAACGAGACTCGATCCCGAACGCCCAACCAGTCCAGATACTGCTGAACCGGCCCGGGTTCAGAGTCGGACCCAACGCCGCTAAGTTCGTGAAGCGCAACCTCAAATTCGAATCGCCCCCGGGAGAAACTGGTGGCATACCCACCGGGAACCCCATGTTTCTCGACCAGGAGCACCGATTGCCTACGTTTGGGCAAAGAGGCCGCGGCGCACAACCCTTCAAGCGCGGCTCCAACGACAATCACATCGTA
>CAYTWV010000017.1:0-12324 GCA_964442235.1 uncultured Myxococcales bacterium
GGCTTCGGCGTGACGGGCCCGCCCCCGCCAGACGTCGCACCTGCGGTGCTCCGTCATGGCACCCCCTAAAAGGGGGTTGGTCTCTCTCCGACGCGCTACTTTTTGGCTTTCGGGCAGAAGTTGGTCAGGCTTGGCACACACGTCGGAGGGGACGGGGGAGACGGAGCGGTCAGTTCCGCTGCCGAATCGCAATAGGCGTTCCCATCAAAACTGATGGCTCCGTTGGGACAATAGGTGTCCTTGTCCGTGGTCTCTTTGGGCAGAATGGTCGCATTGTAGGACGCTTGTGCCGTGACCAACGTGTTGTTGTCCCCCAAGCGTGTTACTTGAATACTGCCTGGGGCGCTGGCCACCGCAGCATTTTGCAGCTTAGCCTGATACAGCAACGCATTGGAGAAATCGGCCCCCTGCAAGCTGGCGTTGATCAAGGTGGCCCCGGTCAGGTCGGTGCCCGACAGGTTCGCCGACATCAAAACAGCCCCGGTCATTTCGGCCCCTTTCATGGAGGCCTGCTTGAAGTTCATGTTGGCCAGAATGGCGTTGCTGAGAATGATGCCATCCATGTAGGCCTTTTCGACGGTAGCCTGGGCACCATATATCTGGGCATAAGCCAGAATCACCTTGGTCAGGTGCGCCCCGTCCAGTTTGGCGTTGGGCATGTAGGCATAGGCCAGATTCGCCGCAAGAATGGTCCCGTCGGATTCAAAAACAGCGTTGGTCAGGGTTGCACCCTTCAGATTCACATAGGCCATCTGGGCGCCCCGGAAGATGGCCCCCGTGGCAACGACCCCCTGCATGTCCGCCCCAACAAGCAAGGCGTTGGTGAAGTTTGTGTTGGTCAGGGTCGACCCCGAAAGGTCCACTCCATTCAGTTGGGCCCCTTTCAGGTTCGCACTGACAAGCGACACCCCTTGCAGGCTCTCGCCTTCGGTCAGTTTCAGCCCGGTCAAGGTGCAATTGTCGCAGTTCTTTGTCTTGATAAGCGTCGTATTATTGTTATAAACAGTCAGTGGCTCAAGAAACAACGACTGCACCATATCGGAGTAGTCGTCCAAATTCGCCGTTTTTGTCTTGTATGGGAAGTTCTCTCCAAGGAACCCCACGCCCTTGTATAAATACACGACAGTTTTGGGGCCAATGGCGATGGACGAGATCGAGTTCAACGCGCACAAACTGCCCAGGTCGTAGCAGGGGCCCGTGAACTTGAAGGCCTCGCCGGCAAACCCCAGGTCCGTAAACAGATAGGCCTCGCCCTCGGCGGGCCCGGCCCACGTGTTCGGATCGGTGAAGAGTTGGCTGGCCAGACCCGACCAGGTTACGGAACAGCCGCCGTCATTGGCGTTCAGGAACGACGTAAACACTTTGAACGAGCGCTTGGCGTCGTGGTGTGCGTCGGCAGCACCCAGGGTCACCGACGGGTTGATGCAGTTCAATTGCTGGGGAGCGGCGAAGGTGGCCGAACGCCCCGAGAATCCGCCACCTTGGAACATCACAACGGATGTGGAGGGGCCGGGGACTACGGCCTCAAGATTGGAACTCACCTTCAGGGCATACCAATTCAACCAACAGCAATCCATGTCATCGTCACCACTGGGGTTTGGGTCGGTGGTCTCTCCTCCGCTTGCAAACAAGGCCCCAAGCGAATTCTGCACATCGGGGCACTCGGCGTTAAAGACGGCCAACTGCAACGTCGAGGATGCCGTGCACGAGTTCGCAAAACCAACCTCGCCGGCCTTTAGCTGCGCCATGTCCGAGTAGTTGATGGTCTTGATCTGTTTGCACTGTGCCGAGGCCGTGGCACCCAGGGCCAGACCGGCCGACTCGGTCTGTGGACGCCTCAGAATTCGAGGGGCGCCTTCCTGGGCGGGCCCCATGAATACCGTATGTCCCTCCTCATCCCCTCGGCCCGAATGGTGAAGGCGTTTGGTGTAGCGCCCGGGCTCCATACGCAGGGTCTTGCACTCGCCCCCCTCCTCGACTCGAAGCAATTCGGTGCCGCTCTCGTCGTGCAGCGTCATAAAATGGGGCTCCCCATCTGGATCGCCCTCCCAACAGAAGGTGTGTTCGCTTGTTTCAAAGTGCTCGTATTGGAAGTCATCCACACCGATTTCGTCCCCCAGGTCTTTGGGACCCGAAAGGCCCTTGGACGGGTGCTCGAGATGGGCTACCACGGTGTCGTCGGAGTTCAGCAGCGAGCCACCCAGTTCGTCCCCCAAGGTGTGTTCGTGGAAGGCGAATCCAGGACTGTCGCGATCGGGCAGCGCAGGGACCCACTCCGGTTCAAGCTGGTCCAGCCCCGGAGCATCCACCTGAACCTCACTTCCCATATCGGGCCCCGGTTGCAGACCGCCGTTATCCTCGCCACATGCTGCCAACAGGGTCAATGCCAACAGGACATGTGTTGCCCACACCAATGTCGTTCTCATCCTGGCCCCCATGATTTCACCGTTTCCGGCCCGCCCCCCGGTCGAAACCGGGCAGGTACGGGCCAGCCTTCCTAAGTTGCCAAGGTAGTTGGACTAGGGTTGGGTTCCCGCCGGCGTGGAGGGAATCCACTCGCTGACCGACGGCTCGGTGCGCCCGCCGGGGCCGGCGATGGCTTCGTAGTTGAGGGTGTAAACATTGCGCCAGAAGTCCACGGCCATGCGGTGAGCGGCCACCCCCACAGTTCGGGCAAGGAACTTCCCCTTGGTATCATAAATATCCAATCGATAGTCATTCACCGATGACCCATTCTTCTCATAGGACAACACGTAAATATATCCCGAGAACTCCACCCCCATGTCCAGGTACATGACCGGGTTTGTCTCTTCCTTCAAAGACACAAAATAGTCCGCTTTGTCATTAAAGTACTTCACCGGATTCCCATCCAGGTCCAGAGCCTGAATCCGCCGATTCACGGTCTCCAGCACCAGCAGTTCCCCCGTGGCCGTAAAGGCAATGGCCTTGGGACCATGCAGCAGCCCTTCCCGAGCGCCCTCGCCCGCCATAACAACGGCCCAGGGAGCCACGCTGTCTTCATAGGGGGCATCCGGAATCTTGAGCAACTCGATCTTGCTGTTGGACCAGTTGGCTCCCACGATGTAGCCTCCGTCCCTCATGGCGACGTCGTCCAACGGCTGGGTGAACCGCCCCCAACTTTTCCCGGCATAGGTCATCTTTGTGGTGGTATCCAGAACGACCTTTCTGAGATGATAGGTTCCATTTCGAGAGTCAATAAAGAAATTATAACCACTGCCATCGTCGGGTCCCAGAAGTTCATACACGATGCCTGAAGGACTGGACATGCCGCATTCCAAAGACTTGTAGGCCGACTGGGGGTCTGCATTCGCCGACATGCTCTGGACATAATAGAGCTGCATATCCTTTGTGCCAGTATCACAAAGTTTCATATTTGGCCCCGACGCCTGCCAGGTATAGCCAAACATCCCCGTCTTCTGAGAGAACGTAACGTCACCCAGCATGCACAGGTTCGCCCCTTGGTTGCCGCAGCTCAGGGCAGACAACGTTTTGGCAGGGGCGCCGCTGGCGATCCACTTATAGGCGCCTGCCACGTACCCCAGTTTCTGCTTGTGTGAGTACTGAGTGTCTCCAGTCAGCGGGACCTCAAATTCGGTGATGATGATCTCCGCCTTCAGTTTGTCTGAACCCGCAGACACCTTATTGGCAATTCGTCCGGTGGTGCCGGCACCCACCAGCCACCAGTTCTTGGAATAGAACGCTACGTGCACCTCGACGGTGCCGCCGGCAGGCAGGCCGTACAGGTCCACAACGATGGGCTCCGAGGCCGTAGTCGTTGGCATATCCTGCGTCTTCAGCAAACGGTGGTTCGCATCGGTGTAAAACGCCCGCACTTCGAAGGTGGATGCCGTCGCCGGGAACTGATAGTCGTTCTCGTCGTGTTTGATGGTCAGCTCCATGTTCATCGAGGGAGAAACGTCGTTCTTGATGACAAACGGGGAACTCAGGACCTCGGCAGTGGTTTGGGTCAGACTGGAAAGTGTCGAAGAGATACTCAGCACTCGCATGGCCCAGCCCACAAAGGGTACCGCCCCCTCCATCTCCGACTCGGTCAATTTCTCCACCAGAACTTCGGCCAGTTTTTTGCATCCATAGGACCAGATCAAGCCAGCAATCATGCTGGCAGACCTGGAGAGCACAGCCTTTGGACTGCCTCCAAAACCAATCTCAGCGGCGTTCTCTCCGGCCAGCAAGAACCCGCCCACCGCCATGATGGCAATGACCAGATCCGTATCCGCCATAATGTCCTTAAACCACTGGGTGCTCTGCAGTCCAGCCCCGGCCGCCAGGAAGAAGAGCGGAATGCCGTACTCAAAAACCGCCGTCATCACGATGCCGCCATTGGCTACCGAACCGTAGTCCAAATGGCCCACGCCAAGGCCGCCGCCGTAAAGGTTCACCTTAAGCGCCTCGTCAGGGACTTATACGGTGAAATACTCCCAATCCGGAGGCAAGGGGATCGACATGATGGTGACCACCGGAGGGACATGACCGATCTCCATCAGTTGGTTTGCCGTGTCATCGGCCTTCATGCCCGCCGGCAGATTCAGGCGAGCCCCGTTGGCATCCTCGAACCCTACCCAGAAGGTCAGGTGCCGCAGCCATTTGTTCTGAAGCCCGACCTTGATCTGCCTTCTTCCCGAAGCGGAGTTGCCCGCGGGTTCCACTGTGAAATCCAGGCCGGAGCGAACCTGGGTGTGGTCCAAGGTCCACGAATAGGGAGAATCCGTCTTCATGGCTTTGGCTACCATCACGGGCTTGGAGGCGTCCACAGCCCCCTCGCCGTCGCTGACGTGATAGGCAATGTTCCGAAGCTCGGGGTCGTTTTTGGTCGCCTTCAACACGGCGTTCAACGGCGCTTCGGCATCTTCTTCGGTCTGCTGCGAGAAGACATAGTCGTACATCGGGTTGCCCTGCTGATCCATCACGGGCTCGCCGTCCCCGTCCAGAAGCGGCTTTAATACCGCCCACCCATCCTCGGAACCCGGGTCATGAATGGCCGCTGGCCCCTGCATCGAGATGGACATGGCCAAATCAATCACCGAGGGGGTGTTTTCAATGTGGGTCCAGACCCTGGCCGCCACCTCCGGATCCAAGTGCATCAATTCAGGATGGTGAAAAATGAGTGCTTTGGCAGCATCCAGGGGGGTAAGCAGGCTGTCGGGATCCGGATCCCCATCGTCCCCCGTTTCGTCCGCCTTTCCCGCCGGAGTCATAAGATGTGCGTACCTGGGCCAGCCTTCCTGTGCCCTGGCCATTCGCGCCCGCCGAATTGCTGCCTTTGGGACATGGATGCCCACAAGACCAAACTGATGGTGCCCCTGGCGTTCATCGGGATCGTGGGTGGTCCACATCAACGCCATGTTCTCCTCGGGCAACTCAACACCCTCGGCATAGTGCGTCATGTTCTGGTCTTCGACCGCCGACAGACCGGATTGCAAGGTTCTGTGCAAGGCTCTGGTATCGTCCGTATGTTCCTTGATGGGGTACTTTTTGCCCGCCACGTGCAGCATCCCACCACTGCTGGCTGGGAAATCCGACAGGTCGATATGCACAATCTTGGCCGGGTCGAGTGGCGCTTGAACGTCTACGTCCTCCACCGTGTCAAAGGCATCCAAACCTTCTGAAGACTGTGTGTCGTCTTGGCAAGCAGCGGCGCCCGCCATGAACAGAACCAGAGAAAGAACGCCCCACAAACGCACTGCTCCAAAGTGAGTCACCATAACGCCCCCCATTTGTAACGTAGCCAATTGGGGATACTTTCACCCGGATTGCAGACGGAGTCAATCAGGTTCGCGGCCGGAGAGGGGGGGGAACGGGCTATCTCTTAACGACTAGGGAGACCACCGTCTTATCGTTGCCACCCATAGAGATCAGCAGCCCATGCTCGGGGGAGTTCTTCAACTGGAAATCTCCGCCCTTGCCAGTCAGTTGTTTCCACAGATCCACGGCCATGCGCACACCCGAGGCGCCCGTGGGATGGCCGTATCCCACCAGGCCACCGCCGGTGTTCATGGGGTAGCGTCCACCCAGGGCCGTTTCGCCACCCAAAACCAGATCCGCCCCTTTGCCCGCATCGGCCAAGCCCAACGCTTCGGTACTTAAAATGCCCGAGATGGTGAAGCAGTCGTGCACCTCGAACACGTGAACATCCTGGGCCGTCAGGCCCGCCATGCTCAAGGCGCCCGCCGCTGCCGCCCGGCTGGTCGTCAGGGCCGTCAGATCCGTCGGGGGAGTGGTCAGATTCGCTTCCGCCTGCCCAAGTCCCACCACCTCGACTACGTCCTTTCGCGTCAGCCCCAACCGCTCATATCCCTCTTTGGAGCACAACAACGCCGCTGCAGCACCATCGGAAACCTTGGAGCAGTCGAACAGGTTCAGGTGGTCCGTAAAGAATCGCCCATCAGGCGGGGTCATCCCCACCGCCTTCAAGTCCGCAGTTCGATTATGGAACTCCTGGGCCAGCGGATTGCGCCGGGCGTTCTCGATGGCATTCTGGTACCAGACCGCCATGGCTTCCCGGGTCCTCTCCTTCCCGTATTTGGCCTGGTAAGCCCCGGCCCGGTCCGAGAACTTCGCCGGGAAAAAGAACGTATGGCCGTTCTTACGCTCGCTGGCATAGTGCCCCGCCCCGGCAAGAATGTCGGCCCCGTAGATGGCCTTAACCGTGTTTTGAACCTCCACGCCCAGGGCCATGACCACGTCCGCAGTCTCGGCCAACACGCTGCGAATGGCCGTGGCCAATCCCAAACCGCCCGAACCACAGGCCCCCTCCACTCGAACCATGGGTTTCAACTCCATGGAGGGATGAATCGTAGGCATAAGTCCTGCCAGATTCCCCTGACGATTGAACCGGGCCGCCATAAAATTGGCAATGACCCCTTCGTCCACCAGAGCGGGGTCCGAAATCTGGGCAAGCACGGCTTGGCCGGCCTCTTGGATATACTCCTCCAGCCCTGGCCTGGCCTTCCTGGGATTAAACTCCAGACGGCCCGTCCCCATGCTTACCGTATAGGCTCCCGCTGCTAAAAACACGCTTTTACGTAGTTTCTTCATGTGATACCTCTAGTCCAAATACGAGTTGATTGGGCCGTACAGGTGGAAGAATCCCAACATCAGGACGTTGTTCACGTCGTCGGGACTGGACGCCACCCCGGTCGCAACCAGTTCCTCTCCCACCGCTTTGCTGCGTCGGTGGTACGCCGTGGCCAGCGAGATTCCCAGGTTGTCGGTCTGGTGCCAAGCACCAAAATAGGCCTTAAGTTTCCCCTCTTTGGCCGGGTCACGCTGCAACCCCTTCCAATCCAATTCGGCCATGGGCCTGGCGCCCAAGTGGCGGTCCATTTCCTGAGTCCACTCTGTCATGGGCACATACTGCCCCGTTTTCAGATCGTACACGGCCACGGGCCGGTTCTTTTCGTACTTCAGGAAGCCGTCTTTCTGGCCCCCCGACGACGTCTGTCCACCCGCCACTCCGGCAGCCAGGAAAGCATCCGCCAGCGGACTGTGCAGGCCACGCCCGGGCAGATGTTTGTCCATGACCCGCAAGATGCACTGGAATACATCGATACCCACGTAATCGATCAACTGGAAAATTCCCATGGGACGCAGCAGGTACTCCCGAGAGACCTTGTCCATGGCGTAGACACTTTGCACGAACCCGAATTGTGCGGTCAGCCGCTCTACCTCGGCCAAGGCGTGCAGACCATCCCGCATGAAGTGGCCATTTCCGATGAATCCGGCGATATCGTTGGCCGGGACAATTTTCTTGGAGAGGCGTTTGGCCAACTCTCGGGAGAACGCCTGAAGTTCGGCGTCACACACTTCAGGCGTGATCAGCTCGACCAGTTTTTGTACTGCCGGCGGATTGTAGAAGTGGTACCCGATGACCCGCCCCTCCACTCCGGAGGTCTTGGCAATCATGCCCAGCGGAATCGATGACGTATTGGTCAGGAACCAGCTCTCTTTGGGACACAAACGGGCCAGTTCCGAGAAGATCTGGAATTTGAGCTCTTCTTTCTCCAAAGCGGCCTCGAAAACCACCAGAGACTCTTTGGCCAACTCCAAGGTTTTTCCCGTGCGCAGGTGCAGCGCCACTTCCTGCACAAACTCGTCCACCATCTCGCCGTTTTCCACCAGGTCTGCCCGGGATGCGTACAGCGTCCGAAGTCGACTGACCTGCTTCTCGGCGGTCTTGCGACACTGCTCTTTGATATATCGCAGCAGGCCCTGCAGGCTTGTGTCGTTCACATCAATCAAATTCAAAATGAACGTATCTTTTGGATTCTCCAATGCCAGAAACGCCAACTCCTGCGCCAACAGCAGCGAAATCCCACTCCCCATTTTCCCCGCTGCCCCTATAACCGATATGTTTTTTAGTCTATCTTTCAGATCCATCTAGTTTCCTCCGCTGTAAAGATCTATTTGTTTGTGAATGACGGCGACCGCTTCTCAAGGAATGCTGCCATGCCTTCCTTCTGGTCCAGCGTCGCAAAGGTCTCGGCAAACGCCCCGGATTCGATGCGCAGTCCCCGGATCAAGTCGGCCTCCAGACCGTGGTCCACAGCCTGCTTACACAACAAGACGGCGGTCGGTGCCTTGGCGCAAATCAGCCTGGCCATGGTCAGACAGCGCTCCATCAGCGCCTCGGCCGGCACGACCTCTTGAACAAGGCCAATCTCCAGAGCCCGTGGCGCCGAGATCACTTCGCCCGTAAACAGCAGGGCCTTGGCATGCCCCGGCCCCACCAGCCTGGCCAGACGCTGGGTCCCCCCAAAACCGGGGGTGACCCCAAGATTCACCTCGGGCTGGCCGAACTTGGCCTTCTCCGACGCAATGCGCACGTCACACGCCATGGCCAGCTCACAGCCGCCGCCCAACGCAAACCCGTTGACGGCCGCAATCACCGGGCGGGGAAACTCGGCGATGGCATTAAACACGGCCTGCCCAAAGAGGGCGTATTCCCGTGCCTGCGTGGCGGAAAATCCCGCCATCTCCCGGATATCGGCACCAGCCACATAGGCTTTGCCCGCCCCCGTCACGATCACCGCTCGAAGGTCGGCATTGTCCCGCAGCGAACCGAAGGCCGACTCCAACTGCCTCAGAACCTCTCGGTTCAGGGCGTTGAGCGCCTCCGGGCGGTCCAGTGTCAGCACTGCGATGCCTTTCTCAACGAATTCAACTTTCACCCATTGTTCGGACATTCCGGCTCCCTCCTATTTCGGAAAAAGGCTGCGAGCGATAACCAGGCGCTGAATCTCAGACGTGCCCTCGTAAAGCTGCGTAACCCGTTGATCGCGATATATTCTCTCTATCGGATATTCTTTTATGTATCCATACCCCCCAAACATCTGCAGGGCCTTATTTACCACCCTATTGCTGCACTCCGACGCAAAGAGTTTGGCCATGGACGCCGCCTGTGACGAGGGCTTTCCCTGGTCCCGCAAGCAGGCAGCCCGGTAGATAAGCAGACGGGCGGCTTCGATCTCCGTAGCCATGTCCGCCAGCATCCACTGGATTCCCTGAAACTCCCCGATGGGGTGTCCAAACTGGCTGCGTCCCTGAACGTACTCCATGGCCTCGGACATGGCGGATTCCGCAATCCCCAACGCCTGGGCAGCAATCCCAATCCGTCCGCCATCCAGGAGCCGCATGGCGACTTTGAACCCCTCGCCCTCGGCCCCGATGCGGTTGGAAGCCGGCACTACCGCATCATTAAAGACCAGCTCATTGGTGCAACTGGCCCTCAACCCGATCTTGTCTTCTTTCTTGCCTACCTCGAACCCAGGGGTTCCTGCCTCTACAAAAAACGCCGAAATTCCCTTGGTTTTGGCCGAGGGATTCGTGGAGGCAAACACAATGAAGAGCCCGGCAAACTCGGCATTGGTGATGAACGTCTTGGTCCCGTTCAAAACATAGGTTTCGCCAACCGGAACGGCCCTCAGTTTGGTCCCGCCCGCATCGGACCCGGCTCCCGGTTCCGTGATTGCAAAGGCCCCGACGGTTTGGCCCGACACCGTCTTGGGAAGCCAACGCTCCCGTTGACTTGGCGAAGCGGTGTGCACCAACGTCTCGTTCATCAGCGAGTTGTGCACCGAGAGCATCACCGCCGTAGAGGGGCACACCTTGGAAATCTCTTCGATAAGCAAGGCATAGGTGACGGTGTCCAGCCCCACGCCCCCCAACTCCTCGGGAACCATCAATCCGAAGAATCCAAGGTCCGCCAACTCGGGAATCAAGGTCAAATCGTACTTCGCCTCGGCGTCCATCCTGGCCACAATGGGCTTCAGGCGCCGCTGGGCGAACTTGCGGGCCAATGCCACAAACTCTTTCTGGGTAGCGGTCAGCTCAAAATCCATGCAAAGACCTCCCCTGTCCGGCTCCTTGCGGAAGCCGACTGCAATCGCCCGGTTTTTGGAACGGAAGGCGCCAGTTTTCGATCTGACATCGAAGCTAGCAGACAGGGGGACCCAAAGCGATGAAATGATTCCCAAATAGGCCTGCCAGCAGCCGGTCACTGCTCCTTGCCCCCAATTTCGGGCCAGGTTGTGTCATTTATGCCGCGGTGCGTTTCGATCTGGCGCACCATTGAGACCTGCCCCCACTCTACAGCTTTGATCCTTCACGACGACGGGATGCATGCCTTGCTGGCTCTGCATGGCCGGTTGGCAGTTAGAAAACGTGCTTCGTTTTGTGCCGCGGCGCGGCTTGAATCAGGCCCCATTTCCTCAATGACTACGCCACGCTTGACCTTGCGCCACCGATGGGTCATTTGTCGTAGAGTTCGGCCCCTTAACACCCGGCCCCTCGACGGGCCTCACGTTGGAGGATCTCATGAGCGTATGGCAAGCACTGTGGCAGGCGATCCTTGACCCCTTGACACGAATTGTGGAGGTCATGGACCAAAACTGGACCCGCATGCTGGGCACCCTGTTTGTGCTCGTGCTGGGCTGGCTGGTAGCCAAACTCATTCGGATGATGCTGGTGCGCGGGATGCGCGTCATCAAGCTGGATGTGGTGGCCGATAAGGCCGGCATCGACGCCTTTCTGAAGAAAGGTGGCATCCAACACGATTCCGTGGGGATGCTGGGGGCTCTTGTCTATTGGATTGGTATTATCGTCGTACTTGTAATGGTTTTGCGTATTTGGGAAATAGACATCGGCCTTTCCGACACCCTCGTTCCGTTCCTGCCGAAGATTTTTGTGTCGTTGGTGATCCTGATTCTGGGACTCTATCTGGCGGCGTTTGTGGGTGACATGGTTCGGACCGCTGCGGCGAATGCCGAGATGACATACTCACGAATGCTGGGGCAGACCATCCGCTGGATCCTGGCCGTCTTTGTCATTTTGACCGCTCTGACCCAGTTGGGCGTCGAAACGCAACTCATCTCTTGGGGGTTCTTGCTGATTCTGGGCTCGCTTTGTTTGGGCTTCGCACTGGCCCTTGGCCTGGGTGCCAAAGAGGTGGTTGGCAAGCGGCTGGAGCGATGGGTCAGCCAGATTGAGGAAGAACACAAGAAGGCTCACAAAGAGTAGCCTTCCGCCTCAGGCACCTGCGGAGGCCCCACAGAACGGCACCCTGGCGCCCTGAGGGTTTACTCGGCGGACGCTTGGGGCCACAACACTTCAAACGTGGTACCCGTACCGACCTCGGACTGAACCCGTATCTGGGCGCCAGCCTTGTGAATCAGGCGATGCGTGATGGCCAGGCCCATCCCCATGCCCTGCCCCGGAGCCTTGGTCGTGAACATGGGGACAAAAATGCGATCCAGGTTCTCGGCAGGGATGCCCTCTCCCTGGTCCCGCACGATGATGCGAATCCGCCCGGGCAGGGCCGGTTCTGCGGCCACCCAGATGTGGCTTCCGTCCGGGCTGGCATCGATGGCGTTTTGAATCAGGTTGGTGAAGACCTCGTGGAACTCCTGGGGCACACAAGACACCATCCCAGCCTCCGGGGCATCAAAGTGGATTTCCCGTCGGGTTCCATCTTTGGGGCCCACAATGTCCAGCACCCGCTTCAACCCGGCCTCTACGTCATAGGCGCTCTCTTCGGCCTTGTAGCCTTCCCTGGAGTAGGCCCGTAGCAGTTCCACCGAGTTGGAAATGTGGTCGGCGCCTTTGGTGATCTGTTCGATCATGGTGTTCATCCGGTCGGCCAGTTTCTGCCGATGCGCACGCTCCGTTTCGGGATCGTGGGCCGAGGCTTGTGCCACTGAATCCAGCAGCTTCTCCATGGTTCGGCCGGCGATAAGGGCCCCGTTTCGGATGTAGTTCAGCGGATTATGGATCTCGTGGGCCATGCGG
>CAYTWV010000017.1:12334-17059 GCA_964442235.1 uncultured Myxococcales bacterium
CGGGCCGAAACCAGTTGCAGCGAGTCCATCCGCTGGGTCATCATCTTTTCAGTCTGATCCGATTGCGACTTGAGCAGGCCGTGGATCACCTGCACCAGTTCGGAACTGGAAAAGGGTTTTGCCATGTACTGGTCGGCCCCGGCCCTGCGCCCTTCCATACGGTCTTCCAAGTCTGTTTTTGCGGTCAGCATCACGACGGGAATGTGGCAGAAGGAGTCGTGGGTTTTGATCAATCGTGTCAGTTCCCGGCCATCCATCTCTGGCATCATGTAGTCGGTTACGACCAGGTCCGGTTTCATGCGCTGCAACAGTTCCCAGCCGCGAGCCCCGTTCTCGGCCAGATAAAGCTCGAAGTGCTCCCGCAGTTGCAGGTGCAGGAATTGCAGCATCTCTCGGCTGTCTTCCACCACCAGCACTCGATGGACAATTCCACGCTCTTTGTGGATGTCACGATCTCGGGGTGCCACTCTTCGTTCGCTGACCTCATCGACAGGCAACAAACGGTACTCGTTGCGGCTGGTCAACTGCTCCCACCACTCGGGCAAGGCCCCATCCATTCGTCGATTGCGCGCCACATCGTTGTTCAGAGTGCGTCGCTCCAGCACCTCTTGGGTTAGATGGTCGCGCCCGCGGGGAAAACGCACACTTACGGTGGTCCCCTGCCCCAGTTCGCTTTGGGCCCAAATGCGGCCGCCGTGCAGTTCGACCAACTCACGCGCCAACGCCAATCCAATTCCGGTTCCGCCGTACTTGCGGGTAGAACTGCCATCCACCTGACTGAAACGGTCGAAGATGACTCCCAGTTTGTCGGATGGGATACCAATTCCGGTATCCGAAACATCGACCTGCAACGCGTCGGCTTCACAGAGCAGAACCATGCGGATCGTCCCGGCATCCCCGGTGAACTTCACTGCGTTGGAGAGCAGATTGACGAAGATCTGCTCCAGGCGGTGGCGGTCCCCGTACAACGAGGGATCCTCGCCCAAAACCTCCAGCCCCAGGACAATCCCTTTTCTCTCGGCAAGCGGCCGGATGTCGTTGGCCAACCGCTCCAGGAATTGCGCCAGGTTCAAGTCTTCGGCTCGCAGCCTCATCTTGCTGTCTTCAAGCCGTGCCAAATCAAGAAGGTCGCTGATCAACTTCATCAGGCGCAGCCCGTTCTGGTAAATCCGTCGAAAATACTCCTGCTGGCTGTCACTGAACTGGCCGATTTCGCCTCGAAGAATGGCTTCGGTGGGAGCCAGAATCAGGGTCAGAGGCGTCTTGAGTTCGTGGGTGACATTGGCAAAGAATTGCGTCTTGTATTTGTCCAGGTCCTTCAGCCGCTGGTTCGCCTCCTCCAACTTTTTCTTGGAGGCTTCACCCACATAGCTGGCAAACACTTCACGCCGGTTAAGGTTATAGGTGAAATGCTGACCGACAACGGCCACGACCATGGTTGCGCCCAGGAACACGTTGTTGGACAGAAACAGCACCCCGTCGGCCGTTGGCTTAAACAGAAGCGTCGGCAACAGGTAGGCGCCAAAAATTGCCCCAAAGACCAGGATGCCGGTCAGAGCCGGCCACAGAAACAATTGGCCCGCCCCCACCACGACCACAATCAGCCCGGCATAGTACTGCGAGGGCATTCCCCCCCGATCCAATTCGTGGATATGCACCATGGCTACAATACTCAGAGCTGCAGAAAGTGGCAAATATGCAGTAAAGAACCGAGACCATCGAAGGGCGCTGGAATAGAACGATGCAACAATGATGAGAATGGCCGTCACCGCAATCGCCAACCGCAGAATCAGCAGGCTGGTGAAATAGGGCCCCAAGACAAACCAGTCCAGAATCGAAAACGCAGGCACCAGAACGGCAATGAGCCCCGCAGCAGTCCGTGCACCACGAACATTAAAGCTCTGAACGTGTTGCCGAAACCGCTCCTCTAACTCAGCGTCATCCACCGTCGGTTTGTTTGGATTCTGGACTGGCGTACTGGCCATAAACACTCCTGCCAGCAAGAAAGGGAACGGGGCGCCGCCTTGGCGGAGCCAACCTAAGCCTTCTTGATTGCCCGAATGAAGAAGTGGGTTGCCGTCTCTTCGGTGACCACCTTGACGTCGTCGGATGCGTCTTCCAGGACGCTGGCCATGTCGGCCATCTCCGCCTTCGTGCGATATCGCAGATTCCAGTCCAGCACGTACGTCAACGCCCAGGCGTGCTCGGGAGGACCCGCAAAGTTGCCCAAGACCAGTTCACCCCCGGGGCGGACCCGAGACATCAGGGCCCTGGCCACCAACTTGGCGTTGGCCATGTTCAGGTAGTCAAACAGTCCGGAACAATAGACCAGGTCATTCTGCTCCAGACTCTCGAACAGCTTGCGGTTCTCTAACAGATCCTTAAACGAGATGTACAGGTAGCTGGCCTTCACCGGGGCCGGGAACCGAAGCGAACGCTCCGAAATCAGCGTGTTGACCAACGTCAGCGCCCCATTATCCTGGTCAATCAGCGTGAAATGCATGGGCGGTGAGGACTTGGCTTCGTCCAGATACTCTACCATCTCTCGAGCCGGACCAGACCCCAGCGACGTCACCCGGCATTCCCGCCCCTTGCCTTCCTGGCGAGTCCTTGACGCTGCCTCGACGATGCACCGCTTCATCAGCTCTTTCCGGCAACGAACGGCCTCGGCCAACATGTGCTCGATCCCATACCGATGCATCAGCTTCGCATAAAGCGTCTTGCCCTCCCATTTCCGATCATAAATGTGTTCCATGGCTCGGTAGTCGCCCGGGTAGCCCAGGGGTTTGTGCCAGATTCGGAACAGGAACGGCGCCGGCGAATAGTGGGGCGTAAGGATGGGCATCGTGTACTGCCGATGAATTTCCTGCATATTTCGGTCGAAATAGAAGTGCTTCGAGAGGTGGTCCAACTCCCCCTGCTGCTCGAAGATCGTAGGCCGGAAGGACTCCCAGGCCATCTCGAGAAGTTCTTTCTCCACACGGGCACGGGTGTTTGGATCCGCCTCTTCCAACTCCTGCTCACGGCGCTGCAACGCTGCCCTGTAACGGCACAACATCTGCAAGAAATCCGAGACCTTGGCCTTGTAAGCAGGGGCAATGGGGTCCGTCGCCCGCATCTTGTGGTATCGATCCAACTCTTCCTTCATGGCAGCAGAAGAACGCATCCAGAAGACCCGGGGCACATCGATAATGCTGTCCAGAAGTTGCAGGCCCACCTGCGTGGTGCCGCCCTCACAACTGACCATGTGGGCCACGCGGGCACGCCCCTGATACAGGATCTCGTGACCTACCTGCACACACACCCACTCCAACACCGTGCCTTGCACAAGGTCCAACTTCGACGCGGTGCAAGCCAGGGCGCCGGAGATGGAAAAATCGACCAGGTCGCCATCAAACGCCGAGGTCAGAATCCGGGGACGCAGGGAGCGTACATCGCTTAGAAGCTCTTCAACGTTGTATCGCTTCTGCCTGAAGTGAATATGTTTACCGTCCCCACCTTCTAATTGCTCATAGTTCAAATAGGCTGCCTGACAAAGAAGCGGATCTAAGACTTCGTATTTTCCAGTTGCAAGATTCTGAGACACGGTCGCTCCTTTCTGCAGCTATGAAATGGCCAATTCGGGAATCGACACACTGAATGTCGCCCCCTGGTTTGGCCTTGACTCTACGAGGATGGTTCCCCCGTGCGCTTCTACTATCTGTATACAAATAGCCAGCCCCAGCCCAACACCACTGTCTTTGGTCGAAAAGAAGGGGTCAAACAGCTTGGGCAGATCCCCTTCGGAAATCCCCGCCCCATCGTCCATAACCGTAATGACCCACTTCTCGTTCTCATGACGCAACGTGACCTCGATCTTCCCTCGGGACCCGTTGCGTCCAACGCGTTTCGTAGCAGGTTGACCACCACCTGGCCCACTCGCAGCGAGTCCACGCGTGCACAAACCGGGTGCGCCGGCTCGTGAAACAGCACGGTCCTGTGTTTCGCCCTGGCATCCATCTTCGCCATCAGCACACTGTCGCTGACTATTTGCCTCAGGTCTGCCGTATTCGCATCGATCTCCCAGGGGCGCTGCTTCGCGAACGAATTGACGCTCCGAAGCATGTCGGCAAGATTCGTAAATGCCAGGTCCCCCAAACGAATCATCTCTTTCAAATCTTCGGAGAGATTCTCTTCCGAGATAAAATCATACGCAGCACGCACCACGGTCAACTGGTTACGGACTTCGTGAGCGATGCTGGTCGTAAGTTGGCCGATGGTCGCCAAGCGGGCCGAATCGATGAGCTGATTCTGCGCTTCCTTTAACTCGGCCAGGGCCTTGGTCAGCCGGTCGTTGCGTTTGCCAAGCTCGTCCACCAGCCGACGTATTGCGACGCGCTGGTAACGCCGCTCCAACGCCTGTTGAATCACCCCCTCCAACTCGTCGGGATTCCAGGGTTTCAACACATATCGAAAGACCCTGCCCTGGTTGATGCAGTCCAGCAACTCTTTGGAATCGCTGTACGCCGAAACGATGATGCGAACGGTCTCGGGGCAGCGCTGATGGGCGATGGTCAGCAGTTCCACGCCGGTCATTCCCGGCATCCGTTGATCTGCAATGACCAGGTCAAATTCGTAGGTTTCCAGGAGCTTCAGGGCTTGCTCGGGAGAGGTCGTTGCCTGGATCGAATAGTCGTCCTCCAGCAGCCCCACCGTGTTCCCCAGCGACTTGGACATCTTCGCCTG
>CAYTWV010000017.1:17069-18221 GCA_964442235.1 uncultured Myxococcales bacterium
ATTTCCCTGATCGTCGTCCACTGCCAGAATGTGCCCGGGCACCTTGCGGTTCATTCCCTCAGAACCAAGCAGGGCCTGGGCCAGAGACAGCAGCTCTTTCATGAGAGACACCTTCCTCGGGACGAGCTGGTTGACAGCAACGGGAATCGGTACACCCGGGTCGCCCCAACCCAGGCAGAGGCAATACGGACGCAATGGTGCACCCGGAAGGTTCAATGCGCAACTTTCCGGCCATTTTGGCTGCAATGCGGGGTTTCTGGCGCAGGCGGGGTATCGTTCGCATCGCCCGTTTTGGCTACATGCATACTCCGGTCTGGTCTTCCATGCAGGCACCGCAGACGAAGCAGAGCTCAATGCACCCACAAACGCTGGCACCATTGCACGTCTTGCCGTCCGGGCAGTCGGCGTCATCCCAACAACACCCGCCGGGCGGTGGGCACCCGATTATCTTGCTCAAATCGTCCTTGCACGTCCCAGGCATGTGTGAGCCGGGGCTGGTTGCCTTGCAAAGCTGGTCGACGGGGCAGTCCTCATCGGAATAACAGCACCCTCCGGGAAGCGGCGAACAGGTCCCTGGCTGGGTGGGCTGGTCACACTGCATCCCGCAGGGGCAGACCGATGCGCCCACACACTCCTGGGACATTTCGTAACAGTCCTGCTTGGTGAAACAGCGCCCAAACGTGGGGGCCGCCGCACAAGCGCCACTGGCGCCAGGCATCGACAGCCCAATACACTTCAGGCCCGCCACACAGTCGTTGTCCGTCTGACAGCAGGTGGAGATGGGCTCTATCTCACAAATTCCGGGCTTGAGTTCCAGTCCCAGGCATTCGAAACCGCAGGGACACGTCACGGCCCCTTTGCAGAGACCTCCCTCGCCACAATCCACATCCCGATAACACTCCCCCGCCTGGGCATCGGCCTTGGGAAGGCACGTTGCCCCGCCCGAGAGTTCCACGCAGGACTGCTGGGCATCACAATCGTCGTCGGTTTCACAACACGGCTTGGTCTCTTTGGGCACACAAACCCCGGCCTGCTCCCAGAAGCCAATACTTTCGCCACAATCGGGGAAAAGGTACTCGCCCACACAGGCCTGCTCCTCGGGGCACTGCTCATCCCCATCGTCCCCATGCTGTTGGTGATACGCCAACCCGA
>CAYTWV010000018.1:0-10132 GCA_964442235.1 uncultured Myxococcales bacterium
CAGGTATTGCGCTCCTCCCTAGCCAGCCCGTTTTGCAGGTACACGTGGGCGAGCGTCTTCAATACGACAATAGCCTTGTCCGGCTGGCTCATCATCTCGAAGCAGTGGCCTGCCAGAAGCAGGGATTCCGTATCCTGAGCGTCTTTGACCATGACTACATAGAGATGCTGAAGCGCCTGCTGGTAATCCCGGGCCTCGACCAGCCATTCGATGACCCGCTTTCGAGTGACCAGATCATCGGGGACGTGGTGAAGAAAGCGCAGAGCGACCCGCCCCCACTCAGGGGTCTTCATCTTGCGATCCAGAAGCTTCAAAACCCGTCGGTACTCTTGCCCGGCCTCGTCGATCATGGAGAGTTTCGAAAACTGCTCGGCCAGCCTCAGTCGATCTGCCACATTTTGAGGGTCCAGTTCCAGCATGCTGCGGACCACATAGAGGCTCTCCCCCATACGGCCTTGTCGTACCAACGCTCGCACCTGGCTCTTGTACTGTTTGATGGCCTCGGGGACCATGCCAAGCTTGAAGTACAAATCCGCCAGGATTCCGTGCAACTGGGTGCGTCCCGGGTCCACCTCAAGCATCTTCTTATAGACGGCGACGGCTTTGAGGAGGAAGCCGTGGTCTTTGTAATAATCACCGACGAACTGGAGGATGGCCAGGGCTTCCGGCAGTTTGCCGGCCTGATACAGAAGCTCGGACAGGCGAAGCCGAGTGCGGATGTCCGACGGCTCCAACTGGACGGCCTGCTCATAAAGAGCGATGGCCTTTTTCAGGTTCCGGTCTCTGGCGTATTGGTCCGCCTTGATCAGCAGCTTTTCTTTCTTGCTCTGCATTCAGAAAACCTACCTCTCTTTGCTCTGTAACAATCCCAAAAGGCCAAGCAACCCCAGCCGATAACTCTCAGTTCCGAACCCGTCAATCCTGCCCGCACATCCCCTGGCGGTCAAGGAATGCTGGCGGAACTCCTCTCGGCGGGCAAGATTGGAGAGGTGAACCTCGACCACAGGCAGGGGACAGGCCAGTAGTGCGTCCAGCAGCGATACCGAGGTGTGGGTGTAGCCTCCCGGGTTCAGCAGGATGCCGTCGAACTGCCCCGGCGATTGCTGGACCCAGTCCACCAACTGCCCTTCATGGTTGGTTTGGCGGACCTCCAGGTGTATGCCCAATTGCACGGCCTCCAGGGCCAGTGAACTCGACAACTCATCGAAGGTGGCTGTTCCGTATATGTGTGGCTCTCGGGAGCCCAGCAGGTTGAGGTTCGGACCATTCAGCACCAGAATTCGCATGGCGATCCCCCTGGGAGGGCAAGTGTAGCAGGCCCGCCAAAGGATCACCATACATTTGGCCCCGCCGGGCCCGCAAAAAATTGCCTTGCAAGCGACCGGGCATTGACCTATTTTATTGCCCCAGACCGCGAACCGGTCTCAAACAAGGGTCTCGTGTATGGTGCTTGACGCCAACGGAACTTTTTTAAGGAGAAGAGAAATGAAGGTACGGTTTATTCTGGTGTCTGCCATGTTGATGGCGTTTGCGGCGTGCCAGCCCGGCCAGCCCGACGCTCAGGCTCCCAAGCAGGACGCTCCCGCCGCTCAGCCGGCTCCCGCTCAGCCTGCGCAGCCTGCTCAGCCTGCTCAGCCCGTCGTGGCCCCCGTGGCCCCCGTAGCCCCGGTAGCCCCTGTGGCCCCCGTCGCCCCTGTGGCCCCCGTCGCGGCCGGCGGCCCCAAAGTCGAACTTCAGTTCTACATCATGTCCCAGTGCCCCTTCGGCGTGCAGGTCCTTAATGGGATCTCTCCCGTCCTGAAGAAGATTGGCGCCAACATCGACTTCAAGGTCGACTTCATTGGCCAGATCCAGGGCGACCAGCTCACCTCCATGCACGGTGAGAACGAAGTCAAGGGCAACATCGTCGAGCTTTGCCTCATGAAGTACATGCCCGAAAACTACGCCTTCATGGGCGTGTTCGACTGCATGAACGTGGATATGAAGGCCATCCCGGGGAACTGGGAAGGTTGCGCCGATCAGGCCAAAGTGGCTCCCGAACTCAAGGGCAAAATCAAGGCTTGCTACGAAGGCCAGGAAGGCAAGGACCTGTTGAAGGCCTCCTTCGAGAAGGCCCAGCAGGGCGGCGCCCGTGGCAGCCCCACCATGTTCCTCAACAAGAAGCCCTACCAGGGTGGCCGCAAGGAAAACGATTTCCTTCGCTCCATCTGTGGCGAATTCCCCGAAGGCCAGAAGCCCGAAGTGTGCGCCGCCATTCCTCCGCCCGTGAAGATCACCATGATGATCATCGGCGACAAGCGCTGCACCGACCGTAGCTGCGACACGACCCGTATGGAAGGCATCCTCAAGGGCATGTTCCCCGGCCTCGAGATCACCAAGAAGCTCGACTGGGAAGCTCAGGAAGCCAAAGACCTGTACAAGGCCGAAGGTCTGAAGTATCTGCCGGCGTATCTGTTCGACCCCGCCGTCGAGAAGGGCGAAGATTATGCCCGTATCCAGCGCGCCTTGACCAAGTCCCTGACCGGCAACTACTGGGTGCTGGCCATGGGCGCCAAGCATGACCCCTCTGCCGAAATCTGCGACAACAAGGTCGACGACACCGGCGATGGCAAGATCGACTGCGACGACGCCACCTGCGCCTCGACGCTGGCTTGCCGCGTGGAAGTCCCTGCCAAGGTCGAACTGTTCGTCATGTCTCAGTGCCCCTTCGGCGTCAAGGCTCTTGATGCCATGAAGGACGTGCTGGCTGCGTTCGGCGACGAGCTCAAGTTCGAAGTCCACTTCATCGGCAACGAAGCCGCTGGCAAGCCCAACTCGATGCACGGCGAAAACGAAGTCAAGGGTGACATCGTTGAGCTTTGCGCTGCCAAAGTCCTGCCCGAGAAAAACAAGTTCATGGACCTGATCTGGTGCATGAACAAAGACATGCGCGCCATCCCCGGCAACTGGGAAACCTGCGCTGCTGATGCCGCCGTGGCCATCCCCGCTGACAAGGTCGCCCTGATCAAGACCTGCGTTGAAGGCGGCGAAGGCGAGAAGGCCCTTCTGGAGGACTTCAAGCTCGCTACTTCTTTGGACATCTCCGGAAGCCCCTCTTGGGTTGCCAATGGCAAGTTCAAGTTCTCGGGCCTGGACCCCAAGACCATTCAGCAGAACATCTGCAGCAAGAACCCGACCCTCAAGGGCTGCGCTGCTGAGCTGAAGGGACCCGAGCAGGCCCCCAAGGGTCCCGCTCCGTCTTGCGGCTAGTTCTTGACATGGGGAGGACGCATCACGCACCCTCCCCTTTAGCCTTCCTCTCATGAATCCTCCTAACTACGGCAAGTTCAGCTCCCTCAGGGGAGTCGTTACTGGTGCGTTGTGCCTGGTGATGCTTATTGCGGCGGGTGTGGCGCAAGCCAAGCCTGTCAAGAAGCCAGCCACAAAGCCCATGGTCAAGGCCCACGTGATCATCGGTCTTGGGTTCGGTCACACCACAGAGGCCCGGCCTCGTCCAGCCATGGCCCAGCGAGTCCTGGCGGCCGTGGACGCATGGCAGCGGAAGAAGGCGCCCTACATTCTGTTTTGTGGGGGGTACACTGCCGGTCATGTGGCCGAGGCCGAAGAGATGAAGATCATGGCCACGGCGCTAGGGGTTCCCGAGAAGGCGGTTTTGCTGGAGCGTTCGTCCATGTCCACGCAGCAGAATGCAAAATATGCGGCGGACATTCTCGATGAACGTGGCATGAAGACGGCCTTTCTGGTCACGCACCAGGACCATCTGCCCAGGGCCTTGAAGGACTTTCGAAAGAAGACCCATCTCAAGCGCATCGAGGGGTTGCCCGCCGACGAGTTTTCGCCGGTGCTTCCAAGGCTGGAGTATGCCGCCGAGCTTCCTGAAGTGCAGGCGATCGATGCCGTGGTGATTCACGGCAGGAGTCTGTCGCTGAAGGCGGGGTCCGATGGGGCCTTTGTGGATGCGGAGCAGGCGGACCTGGCCCGGACCATGGGCGACTTGTATCGCCGGGGATACGGGACGTTGCCGTTGCTGATATGGCATCCGGCTGCGGGTATCGGTCACATCTTGCGCTCGGAAGCCATCGGCATTGCGGCGGTGGTGTTTGGAGTCCCGTCGAGCCTTTGGCAGATGGCACCCTCTCGGCGTTTTTCCAGCGAAGGAGAGACACCCGGGGTGGCCGCCATGTGTTTGGCCCGGGGGTGGACCCGTGTTTTGGCCGTGTTGCCGGCGGCTCGCCTGGACGAAGTCGAGAAGGTACGCCTGCACTATGAGGGCGAGGGCATCCAAGCGGTCGTCATTACCGTGGGTATTCCTGCCAAGGCCTCGCAAGAGGGGAAGTAGAATCGCATATGGCAGTTGTCATCCGATCCTCACCTGGGTATAACGTCCGGCTCTAGGATACCCTAGTCTTCGGGGGACCGAATGCGTGTATGGCACATCTTGGTAGTGGTGGTGGCGCTGGGTGTCTGTGTGGCTCCAGTCCAAGGACAGGAGTGCAACTATTCGCCGGTGTTAACCGAGGTCACGTGGGTGGAGCAGGAGCCGGGCGTCGTGTATGGGAAGTGGTCTGCCAAACCCAAGAAGGCGACCAAGACCACCGCTTCGGTTCCCGGTGTATACATCCACATTCTTCGGGTGGATCTTAGCCTGGGGGATTTGACGTTGCGGTCCCTGAAGCCGCTGGGGCGCAGCCTGACGCTGGAGAACATCGTCGACTATTTCCGGCAGGGCGGAGTGGATGTGCGGGCCGCAATCAACGGCGACTATTATAGCTTCCTGGAGACCGAAAAGAGCCCCAATGGCCTGCATGTCTCAGGAGGACAGGTGCTGGCCTTTCCGGCGAACACGCCCAGTCTGGTCATCACGGCCGACAACAGGGCGCACATGGTTCGCGCACCGATGACAGCGACCTTGGAAGGGGCCGGAGTGACTCTGGTTCTGGATGCGGCCAACCAAATGCCCGCTTCGGACAAGGCGTCGCTGTTTTCGGGATTTTATGACGAGAGTGTGGCGGCAAAAGGGGGCTGCCGTCGAGTTGTGCTGGTGCGAACCGCCTTGGAAGCCATGGCAAACTCGCAGTTCAAGGTCAAGGTTAGCCAGGTCAAAACAGCCGGCGGAGCACTGAAGATGCTGCCCATGGATCTGGTCGTGGTGGCCTGCGGCAAGAAGTCCGAGGCCATCAAATCCTGGAAAGAGGGCGACGAACTGCTCCTGAAGACCCGCATCGAAGGAATCGAGAGCCCCATTATGGAAGCCATCTCAGGGGGCCCTAGAGTGCTGCGATTGGGCAAGGTGGGCAATGAAATCATGGACGAGGGGTTCTCCTTGGCCATGAAGGGATATCTGCCTTCACGACATTCACGTTCCGCAGTGGGAGTCTCTGCGGACGGCTCGGTCGTTTGGCTGCTTGTAGGCGAGGGACGAGTGAGCCGGTCCGCAGGCCTTTCAGCCGTGGATTCCGGGTGTGTCCTGAAGGCATTGGGGGCGTCGGAAGCCATGCTGTTTGATGGGGGCGGCAGTTCTGCCCTGTACGTGGAAGGTCTGTTCATGAATGAACCGCACCGTTCTACCAAACGAACCAAGCGGGATCTGGCCAATTGCTTGGGCGTCGTTCGGCTTCCGAAGAAAAAATAGTGGACTGGATCGGCTCGGTGTATAGTGCCGCCCACAACCGCTTGCCGCTCGGAGGTCTGCGGTGACTTCGTCGACATATTCTGACTCGGTATCCTCCAAGAGATCCTCAGCTCGACGCTGGGTTCATCAAATCTGGTCCTATGCCAAAGAACTCTACCTGTATGCGATGATGGGTGGAGTCGTGCTGGGGCTTGATGTCTTCTCGTTCTGGCTGCTGGTTACGTTCTCCAGACTGCACTACCTGGAGGCCCATCTGATCTCCAGAACCATGGGCGGTTTGCTCTGTTTTGTCCTGAACCGGTTCGTGACGTTCGGCAAGCGCGGAATGGACGGAATCCTGAGGGATTTCCTGAAGTTCCTGATGCTTTACACGATGTCGTTTCTGCTTTCCTCGGGGCTTATCTATGTTGGGGTGCAGACCTGCAACCTTCCTCAGGTAGCCTCGAAGGTTATTGCGGAATGCATCGTTTTTATGTTTAACTACACCGTTATGAAATATTGGGTTATGGCCAAAGGAGATGTTGGCAAATGAATCATGAACGCGTCTTTGTGTGCATACCAGCCTATAATGAGGCGGGACGCATCGGTCCGGTGCTGGAGGGGGTCAAGAAGTTGGGCCTGCCCGTACTGGTTATCGATGATGGTTCGGCCGATGGAACCTGTTCAGAGGCCGAGTCGCACGGGGTTCAAGTACTAAAACACGAGGTCAACCGGGGCAAAGGTGAGGCGATCCAGACGGCGCTGCGCCATGTTCTGGCCCACGGCGCAGAGGCCGTGGTCTTTCTGGATGCTGATGGGCAGCACTTGCCTGACGAATTGCCCAGGTTCCTGGAAGTGTGGCAGAAGAGCCATCCCGACATGATTATCGGTTCCAGGATGCGGGACAACCGGTCGATGCCCCTGGTTCGAAAGGCTTCCAACGGGTTCAGTTCGCTTCTGATTTCGGCGATAGCTGGGGGCCGGGTCACCGACAGCCAGTCCGGGTATCGGCTGTTATCTCGAAGAATGATGGAGTTCGCTCTGGGGCGTGTGGGGGGTCGGTTTGGCCTGGAGTCCGAACTGATCATCGATGCCCTTTGGGCAGGAATGACCTATGAAGAAGTGCCCATAACATGTCTGTACGGGGACAAGAAGAGCCATTTTCACCCTGTCCGGGATTCCTTTGACTTTCTTCGCCTGGTGGGGCGAAAAGGGGTGAATCGGGTCTTCAACCGGAGGTAGGCGCATGCGTCGAACGGTCTTCCTGCTCTTGGCTGCGGCGTCTCTTTTTAGCTGTGCGCAAAGGGGCCAGGAAGCCGATTCCAGCTCAAGTCGGGCCCAGGGTGGACGACAGATGTTGTCCGTGGCGGTCCGAGAGCCTGGCTCCATGGATCCGGCCTTTCTGGGCAGCGCTCAGGACTTCTTTGTTGCGCACCAGCTGCATGTGGGGTTGTACCGCTGGGACGAACAGTCCGGCAAGGTGGAACCCGCTTTGGCCTCCAGCGCCGAAACCAGCGCCGATGGCCTGGAATGGATTTTCACGCTAGATGAACGGTATCGGTTCAGCGACGGGACACCCATCACGTCGACCCAGGTTGTGGCCTCGCTGACACGCCTTGTGACCGCCTCGGTGGCCTCTCCCGGAGCGGATGCGCTGGACTTTGTAAAGGGAGCCAGCGAACGGATGAAAGATCCGGGTGCCGTGCTGGGCGTCAGCGCACCCGATGGCAAGCATGTGCGAATCCGGCTGGAGCGGCCCACCCCGCAGTTACCGTTGATGTTGGCGTCTCCGCGGTTCGCTGTGGTGCCGGACGGTGTGTTGGCCGCGCCCGAAAAAGACATGTCCAAAGCAGCAGTGGCCATGGTGTCGTCCGGCCCCTATGTCTTGACCTCCTGGTCACCACGACAGTCCGCACTGCTGGAACCCAACCCGAATTGGCCCAAAGGTCAAGGCCCGAAGGTGACCCTGAAGTTCGCAGAGAGTGAAGACTCGGCGTTGACGTGGTGGAATTCGGGCGAAGTGGACTTGGTGGTGGGGCTTGTGCCCCTTGCTCGAACGCCCGACTTGCGAAAACAGAATCCCGAGGTGCTGGCGTCCTTCCCCCTTCGGAGTGTCTATTATCTGGTTCCGAATGTGACCCGGCCCGGCTTGGATTCGGCGTACGTCCGGCGTTCTTTGGCCCAATCGCTGGACCGACAGCGTCTGGTGGACCGAGTGCTTGGGGCGGGGCAGTTGCCGGCCTGGGGAATGTTGCCGCCCACCTACGAGGCAAGTCTGGGGCTGAAGGTTAAGCCCTGCTTAAGCCCGGCGGATGCCCCCCCGGTGTTCCCTCCCGAACAGGTTACAGCCATGGGGGGCCTGGAACTACTCTGCAATAGCTCTGAAACCCACAAGCTAATCATCGAGTATCTTCACAGCAACATGAAAGAAATCCTGTCTTTGGATTGGAAGCTCAATCTTTTGGAGTGGAATGCGTTTTTGTCTGTTGCTGCATCGCACAAGTTCGATATGATTCGGATGTCGTTTACCGGTGGTGAGGATCCACTAGAACTATTAGAGAACCTTACCACGGGGCACAAAAACAATTACGGGCAATACTCCAACACCGACTTTGACGCCCTGGTCGCAGGGGCCAGAGTGGAGAGCGACCCCGGGAAACGAAACGGAAAACTTGCCGAGGCCCATGAACTGTTATGTCGGGACATGCCCGTGATTCCCGTGTACATTTCGAGTCAGGTCTATCTGATTCGTCAGCCCATGCGCAGCCGGTTGAACCCAAGTCCCGACGGGTGGTTCTCGTTGGAGGTACTTGGAGGCACTGGCCAGCCGTGAGCAAGGGGATGGGTTTCTTTCCGGCCAACATAAGAATCCAGGGAAGGGGGCTTTTGACATGGCTACGAAACGCGGAAAACAGGGGTCGAGTTCACGCAGCACGGGGATCTTCTCGTCGCTCAGGGGTGGGATGAAAAACTTGGCCGGCCAGGGCGGCGCCAAAAAGAAGAAGATGGGTTTTCTGGATGTCCTTCTCTGGGTTCTTGTAGCCATCATGGCCATATGGGTCATTTACCAGCGCTTCGGGTAAGGCTGTTCCGGGGCCGCTTGGGCCCTTGACGCAAGCGCTACATCGGTTGCGTTTGGGGGGTTGTATTTCGGCCGATTAGGGATAAGGTACCCCTTGTGCGGCGGAGAGAACCAGGGGACCGCTGGCGTGAATTTGGCGCTGGAGGAAAGTCCGGGCTCCGCAGGGCAGGGTGGTCGGTAACTCCGACCGGGGGCGACCCCAGGGAAAGTGCCACAGAAAGCAAACCGCCTTCTTTCGGGAAGGTAAGGGTGAAAACGGGAGGTAAGAGCTCCCGGGCCGCAGCGGTGACGTTGTGGTCGGCAAACCCCACCCGGAGCAAGAGAAACATGAGAGCGACAGGCAACTGGAAGGGCGGCTCGCCCGGTGCTCTCGGGTCCTCGCATGAGGGGTACGGCAACGTGCCTCCCAGAGAAATGGTTCCCACCGCTCGGGTCGGAAACGTCCGGGTGGGACATAACCCGGCTTATTGTTCTCTTCGTCGCACACAAACGTGGTCATCTCGAACGTCGATCATCCCCCTGGACTTCGTTGGCCGGGCTGACGGAATGCTCGACGTGCCAAGCACGCCTCCGCTTCCGTCAGGCCGGCCGCCTCGTCCAGGGTGCGCTCGCCGTCCGATCTGACCACGTTTCCCTGGACCAACACGAAACGTCCGAGCCCCGAATGTGAATGAGGGGCCAGGTGTTCTGACCACGTTTGGTGGGCGGGGAGTGGCATCCCCCGTTCGGCGAACGGGGGACGTGAGGGGGCGGGCCCGTGCCGAGCGAGGCGCAGCTGAGTCGAGGCATGGGCTGCGGCAGCTCCCGTCGAAGCCCACTCTGCCTCGCCGTCCGATCTGACCACGTTTGGTGGGACCAAAGTTCGATTGGCTCGAAGACTACGCCAGCAAGAGCAGGTCTTTCTGGATGGGGCCGGCGGCGATGACGGCTCCGTGGGTATCAATGGCCACGTTGATCTCGGTTCGAACGCCCATTTCCCCAGTGATGTAAATGCCGGGTTCGATGGAGAAGCAGATTCCGGGGACCAGCTTTCGCTCGTCTTTGGTTTCCAGACTATCCATATGAACGCCGTTTCCATGCACTCGAGTGCCGATGGAGTGGCCGGTGCGGTGCACGAAGTACTGCGCAAGTCCGGCGTCTTCAACGACCTTTCGGGCAGCGCGGTCGACTTCCCAGCCGAAGACGGGCGTGCCTTGCAGGAATCGCTGCTTCACCAGTTCCAGGGCGGCATCTCGGGCAGCGGTGGCCACGGCCCAGATGTGCAGGTACTTGTCTGGGGGAGTGGTGCCGACGAATCCGCACCAGGTGATGTCGTAGTAGATGGCCCCGGGCCGATTAAATCGGGCCCACAGGTCAATCAGTAACATGTCGCCCAGCTTGATGACGGCGCACCGCTGTGCCGTGGGTTCGAAATGGGGGTCGGCCGCATGGGCGTTGAC
>CAYTWV010000018.1:10142-17932 GCA_964442235.1 uncultured Myxococcales bacterium
TTGGTCGCAGGTGAGGCCCTCTTCGTCGAAGCGGCGCACGATGAACTGCTGCACGTCGTACTCCGTCAACTCCCGGTTCTGCGACACGGCCGTGGAAACCAGCCCAAAGGCCTCGTCCTTGATGGCTTGCACGAGGGTGCAGGCATCCAGGTGGGTCTGCAGTTGGTCGGGTCCCAGGCAGGCTTCGAAGCGCTGTACCAGATCTGCCGAAGAGACCACCTCGGGCCCGAAGCTGCGAATCAACTCGACGATGCCCGGGTCGGCCAGATCGACATAGGGGATGGCGTTGTGTGGCGAATACTGCATCGCCACCTTATTCATGCCGGAGACCGCCCCTTTGAGCGCCTGATGCAACTGCTGCCAAGGCAGGTAGACGATCTTGGCGCCAGGAAGCGAGTCGAGTTTGCCGGGTTCCACCGAGTGAACGATACGGGTGGGTTCGCCTGTTGCGGGGATGACGTAGAACCATCTTCGAGAGGTGAATTTGCCCTCATCCAGTCCGAGAACTCGGCAGGAGATGGTGTCGCGGTTATGGAAGTCGGCCAGCACCCAGCCGTCGATTCCGGCTTGGGTCAATGCGTTTTGGATGTCTCGGATTCGAGTGGTGATGTCCATCTATGCGTCCTCCAGGCGTTAGGTAGCCCATGATAGGCGCAATGTGAGTCGCGTTCAATGGATGGGTGTGTTCAAGGGGGGGGGGGGGGAGAAAGAGGAAGCGGTGCGAGGGGGTTGCCTCGCACCGCCCAAACCCGAGGAGCTATGAGATGAAGGAGAAAGAGCTTAGAAGAACCAGTTGGCACCGACCATGAACTGCGTTCCGAGGTTGAATTTGTCCTCGGTGCTGACCCCAGAGCAGAAGGGATTTCCACCAAGGGTCATCAAGCAGTCACTGTAGATCTCGTACTCGGCGTCCAGATTCTTGTAGACGCCCAGGAATCGAAGGTCGAATTGCAGGCCGAAGCTCTGGGCCAGTCTGAGGTCCAGCCCGACGCCGGCTTGAGCGGCGAGTTCCACCATGTCATGGCGGAAGCCATTGGCATACTCAAGAGCGGTCAGGTGCAGGCCCGCCCCGAAAAGGCCGTAGGGTCGGAAGGGGCCATCGGGGATGAAGGTATACACGGCGGACAACATGAGCGGGACGGTGGTCTGCTGCATCGTTGTTCCGTCGGCAAAGAGCCAATCAACCGAGGCTTCCAGGGCCCAGTGGGGGTCCAGTGCGCCTCGGACCTGAAGGCCGACGCCGCCCATGGTTGCGTTTTCTACGGTATCCAAGTTGAGTTTCTGTCCATCCACCCGAATGCCCGAGACGCGGACGCCCAGGCCGACTCCGGCTTCACTGCCCGACGATCGGTTGGTTCGGCGGGCCGACGGATAGGATCCGGTCTCCACATAGACGGGAGCGGGGCGGACCACGACCGGGCGATGGACGATGACTCGGTTGCGATACGATCTGGGCCGGACGGGGTTGGTGACATGGACCGGCCGGCGCCGCTGCACGACTTTGCGCACGTGCTTGGGGCGCCCGTTGGCGTCGTCACTCCCGACGGCACTGGTTTCGGATTTTGAGGTGGACTCCGCTGCCCAGGTAATGGGCGCAGCGAAGAACGTTGCAAGAGAGAGCATGATCGCCAGCGTTTTCATGATGGCCTCCGATGGAGAGCAACCTGGCCCGAACAGATGGGGTCAGTTGCGGGGCGGGGGAGACGGCGGGGTACCCGATGTATTCAGGCACAGGACGATTTTTGGAACTTTTTTTCTACGGTTGGGCGGGAAATCCCGACACAGGGGGAGCAAAGAGGCGGGCGGATTCATCCCTCACCTGATCGCCGGGGCGGCGAACGAGGTAAGGGTGAGGCCGTGGAACCCGCAAGCAGGAGGATGCCATGAAAGTTTCGGGAGCGTGCCTGGGGATAGTGCTGGTTGGGTTGGGCGTTTATGCGGGGTGTTCTCCAGCGGGTGCCGTACGGCCGACGGAGAGCGACTTGCCAGAGATCGTGGAAGCGGATGTGGTGGAGATGAGTGCTGCCGACGAATTGGAGTGGCACTCCGAGGAGAGTTGGGGCGGTGGTGACCTCTACGCATCTCTGGAACTTGTGAGTCTTCCCCAGAAGTATCCGGGCGCTCCGGGGGCGGCATGTGACGAGGATCGAGATTGTGTGGTGGACCTGTGTATGGACGTGGGAAGCGGGCGCATCTGTTCCGGGTGGTGTGTCGAGGAGTGTGGCCCTGGGTTGCATTGTGCGGCTCCCTCCAGTGAGGTGGAGATGTACTGCCTGCCCGAGTTTTTGCCCCAGTGCCGCCCGTGCATGGTGACGGCGGATTGTGAGCGCTTCCGCGGGGATGATGCGCTTGTCTGCACCTTGTCTGAGGAGTTGGGGGGCCAATTCTGCCTGGCCAAGTGTGGGCAGGGGCAGGAGTGTCCGTCAGGAAGCCGTTGTGACGATTCGGGGCTGTGCCAGCCGGAAGCCTCTGCCTGCGAATGTGGCGACGCCGCAACAAATCTTGGTGCGGTGGGAATGTGTCTGGTTGAGAGTCAGGCGGGGCGGTGCACGGGGGAGAGGGAGTGCACTTCCGAGGGGCTCTCGGCCTGCTCAGCGGCGGTGCCGCGATGGGAAGTCTGTGACGGCCACGATGATGACTGCGATGGGCAGGTTGACGAGGGGATCGCACCCGAGGAGTGCTTCAACAAGTCGGACTATGGGACGTGCCCGGGCAAGACCCAGTGCCAAGATGCGGTTGTGGTGTGTCAGGGGCAGAAGCCGGGGCCCGAGGCCTGTAATGGCATGGATGACAACTGTGACGGCCAGGTGGACGAACCTGGCGCATTGGGGTGTGCCATCTACTATTTGGATGCGGATGGCGACGGGTACGGGGGAACTCAGGAGCAGTGTTTTTGCGCCGGGCAGGAGGGGTGGGTGTCGAACCGCCAGGATTGCGACGATACCCATTCGGGTGTGAATCCGGTCCAGGTCGAGATCTGTGACGGAGTGGACACGGATTGCGACGGGCAGGTGGACGACGGTTGCGACGAAGACGGTGACGGGTATTGCGGCAAGGTGGCCGTGGTATGGGGCGAGGGGTATGTGTGCGGCCATCCGGAGCTGGATTGCCTGGACATCAATCCGGGGGTCCACCCCGGCGCAGAGGAGTGGTGCAACGCCTTGGATGACGACTGTGACACGGCTGTGGACGAGGAGTGTGATCAAGATGGGGATGGCTACTGCAGCAAGGCGGTGTCCGTCTGGGGTGCGGGATACGTTTGCAAGAAGGCGGAGTTGGATTGCGACGACCTGGAGGCGGAAATCCACCCCGGCTCGCCCGATGTCTGCGACGGACGGGACAACAACTGCAACGGGTCTTCCGACGAGTTGTGTGACCAGGATGGAGATGGCTGGTGTGTGGGCAGCATGCCGGTGTTTCATGTGTTGTGCCTTCTGACAGGGGGAGGCCTGGCGCCCCATTGTGAGGCAGCGCTGGCGGTATGCCCCAACGGCTACGGAGACTGTCGGCCCAGTGTGGGCTGGGCGAATCCGGGGGCTTCGGAAGCCTGCAACGGTTTGGACGACGACTGCGACGGAGTTGCGGACAACGGGATAGATGGGGATGAGGACGGCTTTTGTGCGCAGGGGGTTGTGAAGGAGGCCGGTTGTGCCGTCTGTTTCGGTGGCGCCCCGGACTGTGATGATACTCGGCCCGACGTCTATGTGGGGGCTTTGGACTGGCCGGATCTGGATGGACGAGACGCCAATTGTGACGGGGTGGATGGGGTTCTGGAGGAGACGATCTTTGTGGACGGTGCCAGTGGCAATGACCTCTGGCCCGGAACGATGGCGCAGCCCAAAGCCTCATTGAAGGCAGCGCTTGCAGAGGCAGACAAGAGCCCTGCGCGGAAGAATGTCCTTGTGGCGGTGGGGACGTATCCTGGTCCCATAGAGGTGCCCGAAGGGGTTCGGCTGTGGGGTGGATTTTTGCCTGCGATGGGTTGGGGCCTGGCCGACACCGAAGCGACGGTCATCGAGGGGGACACGCTTGGGGTGAAGGTGACTGGGGCAGTAGCAACGACGGTAGTGGGGCGTCTGCGAATTCAGACCGTGGATGCGTGGCTGGCGGGGGGCTCGTCCCAGGGTGTTGTTGCGGTGGACTCTCCGGGGTTGGCGTTGGAGGGATTGGAGATCTGGGTTGGGGCCGGTGCCCCTGGCGAGAAGGGACAGGATGGCTTGGGCGGGTTGGACGGTCAGGCCGGTTCCGACGGGATGAACGGCTGCCTGAAGGGACCCTGGGGGCTGTGTTACCACCCCTGGTCGGACAACACGTGTGCGGCGGCGGTGCCGGGCGGGGGAAGCCCGAATTCGAATCGTTGCGGGGGAAGTGGTCATGGGCTTGAGGCGCTTCCGACGGTGGGTGTCTGGGACTCGCAGATCTTGGCACAGTGGGATCCGGCGGTCCAGGCAGAGCCTTCGTGCTGTTTCAAGAGATGGGGCGAAGCGAAGGGTGGGCTGCCTGGGCTGTACTCGAACACGGATGCCACGCCGGGCGGTGCTGGGGGCAATGGGACTGCGGGGGCAGCGGGGTATCATGGGAAGGGTGCCGAGGGAGTGGGCCTGTTGGGCAGCAGTGGTTGGAGAGGCTCCAAGGGGTCGAACGGAGGTGACGGCGGGTATGGCTGTGGCGGGGGCGGCGGTGCTCAGGGGGACAACAAAGGGGGCACCATCTGCGACTACAAGGGGGGAGGAGGCGGAGGTGGTGGTGAGGGTGGAACTGGCGGCATGTCGGGATTGGGCGGGGGTCCTGGTGGTGGGTCGGTGGGGATCGCTCTGGTGACGTCAGCGGGAAACGATCGGCGTTGCCAGGTACATACGGCGGGTGGAGGCAAAGGGGGGCAAGGGGGATCGCCGGGCAAAGGCGGGAGTGGGGGAAGTGGGGGGGCTGGCGGTCCCGGGTTGGAGGGATCGGGGCATGGAGGAGACGGCGGAGACGGCGGGTTTGGAGGTCAAGGGGGCGTAGGCGGGGGCGGCCTTGGAGGGGCCTCCTGTGGGCTGGTTTACAGCCAGGGCGATGCGCCGTTGGTCGAGGAACTGGGAGCCGACTTGGGGCCAGCGGGCTTGGGTGGCTTTGCGGGGTCCATTGGGGCTGACATCCCCGGGGGGCAAGTGGGTCTTCAGCCCGGAGCCGCGAACAAAGGGAAGCTTGGGCCCAAAGCGTGGCTGTTGATTGTCCCGTAGATCCTCCCTCTGGGTGTCTTTTCGGCCGGGATAGGCCGAAGGGACGCCTGCAATGGCCTTTTTTCCCAATAATGGATGTGTTAGAGTCGGGCGGCTGTGCGGAGGGCTCCATGGAGAGTGCCAGAGGCCGAATTACCTGGCTGATTGCTTCAACCGTCGTGTTACTTGCGGTGCTGGCATCCCAAGTTGCGTACCTGGATGTTCTGCGCATGCGTTCGGGCCTGGAGACCTTCCAGGATACGGGGATGGTGGCGTTGCCCGAGAACGACGTGATGCGGGCCATGTCGCTTGGCTTTGAGCCATTCGTCACCGACATGCTGTTCATGCAGGCGAACAACTACTTCACGTCAAGGTTCCAGCGGGCGCGAAACCACGAGTGGCTGGACCGCTACGTGGCGGCTGTGGTGGGGTACTGCAAGGGGCCTGAGGGACAACTCTACAAGGTTCCCGAGGAGTGTGCGGGGGCTGGCGGGAAGTGGGTCGATGGGCTGTTCCCCTTCAACCCCAGGCTCTATTTGTGGGCGACGCAGTCGATCAAGTATGCGGCTGGGGCCACCCAGGATGTGATCGAAGTGGCTCTCTACATGGGAAAGACGGGGATATCGTTCTGCCCGGACTCTTGGGAGCTCTACTATGACGTCGGAGCGAACCTGTACATGGAGCACGATTCACTGACGGCAGACCAGAAGGACGAGCGTCGCCGCGAGGGGTTGAACTACTTTGTGGTTGCTGCCAGTTTGCCGAACACCCGGGTTGGGCACTCGTTTGTCTCGTACATCAGTGGGGTGATGGGCAGTTCCATAGACGTTCTGGAGCAAGTGTATACGAACTATTTCAGTGCTTCCGACGAAGAGAGATTTCAGCTTCGTGCGCAGTTGATCTGGCAGAATCAGAAGCCGCTGGCCGAGCGGTTTGAAGAGAGAGACAAGGTCTGGCAAGAGGACAAGCCCTATCTTCCCCAGACGCTGTATCATGTTCTAGGTGAGAAACGAAAGCCCCTGCTTACAAATCTATTGGAGGTTTCTGAATGATTAGCGGGAAGAAGATCGTCATTACCGGTGGGGCGGGATTTATTGGCACCTCTCTGGCGACCCGGTTGGTGGAAGAGAACCAGATTGTCATTTACGACAATTTTCACCGAAATGCGTTGAAGGACACGGCCCTGGCGGATCATCCGAACGTGAAAGTGGTGGTGGGGGATGTCCTGGATGCCAAGGCGTTGGCCGAGGCGTGTCGGGGAGCGCATCAGATCATCCACATGGCGTCCATTGCCGGGGTAGATACGGTAATGAATCGGCCGGTTCTGACGATGCGGGTGAGCCTGTTGGGAACGATGAATGCGTTGGAAGCGGCCTCGGGGCTGGACGGCCTGGAGCGATTCATCGACTTTTCGACCAGCGAGGTGTTTGGTCGTTATGCCTACAAAGTGACGGAAGGTGATGTGTCACAACTGGGTGTAGTGGGCGAGGCTCGGTGGACGTATGCCGTGAGCAAGTTGGCTACGGAGCATCTGGCGCTGAACTACTGGAAGGAGAAGGGGCTTCCGGCGGCGTCGGTGAGGCCGTTTAATATCTACGGTCCGGCGCAGGTTGGAGAGGGTGCGGTGCACCACTTCATCGTGAAGGCGATTACGGGTCAGGATCTGGTGGTTCATAATGATGGCAGTCAGATCAGAAGTTGGTGCTATATTGATGATATTATTGATGGTGTATTGAAGGTGATGGAAAGGGACGCTGCGGTGGGAAATGCCTTCAACATCGGCAATCCTCGTGCGACGGTGACCATCTATAATCTGGCGGAGCAGATCATCCGCATCGCGGGGACGAAATCGAAGATCCGTGAGGTGGAGTGGAATTTCCCGGATGTGGAGTTGCGGATCCCGCACATCGGGAAGGCGCGAGAGCTGTTGGGGTTTGAGCCGAAGGTGGGTCTTGAGGAGGGTCTTGAGCGGACCATCGAGTGGTATCGCCGTCATCAGAGGTAGGGTTCAATGGGGAGCATCATCCGAATGGCTCATCCGCGGGTTCCCGAGGAGGTTTGGGGGCGGCTGCAGGGGATTATGGAGAGTGGTCTGTTTATCTCGGGGAAGGAGGTTCGGGCATTCGAGGGGGCCATTTCGGGTGAAGTAGGGGGCCGGTCGGTCGTGGCGGTATCCAGTGGGACCATGGCGTCGTATCTGGCCTTTTTGTATTGGAAGTCTTGCGGTGTGGGCAGGGTGGTGATGCCCGCGTTTTCGTTCCCATCGGTGGCCTCGGCGGCGATGCTGGCGGGACTGCGTGTGGAGTTGGCGGATATCGACAGTGAGCGTCTGGCCATGGTTCCTTCGGCCCTGGACGGGGTCGAGCGGGGTTGTCTGGCGATGACGGTGGATTCGTTTGGGATTCCCGGGCATGTTGGCGAGTGGGCTGGATGGCAGGAGTCGGGGCGAGGCATCTGGTTGGAGGATGCGGCGTGTGCCTTGGGGTCGTACGAGGCGGGCATTCGGTGTGGGCAAGGGGGCCGGATGGCCTTTTTGTCGTTCCACCCGCGCAAGGTGTTGACGACGGGAGAAGGCGGGGCGGTGGTGTG
>CAYTWV010000018.1:17942-18154 GCA_964442235.1 uncultured Myxococcales bacterium
GGGGGGGAAGCGGAGGCCATCCGGGTATTGCGAAACCTGGGGATGGAGGTATCGGGAGGAGAGCGGCGATTTGGAGTGTTGGGGGTGAATGGGCGGATGAGCGAGTTGCATGCGGCGGTGGGCAATGCCCACATGTCCACACTTCCGTGGATTCTGGCCCAACGGCGTGAGTTGGGACGGGAGTATGTGAGTCGTTTGCGGGGGATTGAGGG
>CAYTWV010000019.1:0-17987 GCA_964442235.1 uncultured Myxococcales bacterium
CTTCCTGCAGCCAGCGTCTGAGCCCACGGCGCACACGCCATCCTTGGCCGTGCATTTCGCATACTGAATGCACTCTCTCGAAGCCTCACAGTCAGCATCAGAAACGGCCACACACCCCCCATCTTTGGGCATGCATTTCCCTTCGAAAAGACACTGGTGCTTGCATTCGGGGTCCACCCCACGAGCGGTTTCGGTTCCTGCCGAACCCCCATCGGCGAAGGCAACGCCGACCCAAGTGGTAAGAACCACCAACACTGGCAAGGCATCGATCCGTTGCATTGTCCCTTCCTCCAGATTTTTGGAAACCATCGGAACCTATCAGCGCAGCCATCGGGAGTCAACCAGCTTGCGGCAGAGGTTGACGTCCGTCTGCGAAGCCCGAAACCCGCTGGACGGCCTAGCCACAGGCCGATATTGGCGCAAAATAGTTAGTGATTTCGTGAGGTTGGAGCCCTTCGACTCACTGCGTTCGCTCCCGAAGGCCCTGAGCCTGAGGCGGAGCCTCAGAGTTGAAGGGAGGGCACGTCGCCCGGGTCGGGGTTCTCTACACGGTCAAGATTGGGCATCAATAGTGCGCCGATGTTCCCGTAATTATTCGCAAATCTTGTGGTAGGCGGCTCGCAGAAAAACGGCGACGATTTGGACTCCAGCGATTGGCGGAGTGACCTTGTGGGGCCGAGAACGAGCTTTCTCGCGCTTTTGGGGCAATTCTCCGGGCCTTGAGACTGGGCGGCCATGCCAAATGGTCAACCACTTCGCCCCTCGAGTTCGGACTCGATTTCCTCGATGGAGGGGAGGGAACCCTTGAGGTCCTCGGGCAGCCTCCCCAGGATGTGCGTCGTCCAATCGGCGACGCCCATGGGTTTGTTGATGTCGCGAAGGGCGTATTCCGCGACGACTCGGTCCTTCGAGCGGCAAAGGATAAGGCCAATTGTCGGCTTGTCGTCCGGATGTCGTAGAAGCTCGTCGACCGCCGATAGATACATGTTCAACTTGCCCACGAACTCTGGCTCAAATGGAATTGCTTTCAGTTCGATAACGACATAGCACCGAAGCTTAACATGATAAAAGAGTAGGTCTATATAATAGTCTCGACTCTTGAACTCCAGATGCACCTGACGTCCCATGAAGGCGAAGCCGCTGCCGAGTTCGAGCAGGAATCGCTGAACGTGGTCAACCAGGGCCTGTTCCACCTCACGTTCTCGGCGTGGGTCGGCAGTCCCAAGGAAGTCAAATAGGTACGGGTCCTTGAAGACCTGGACAGCCATGTCCGAGTCGCCAGGCGGGATCGTCGCAGCGAAGTTCGTGACCGCCGAAGCCTGGCGGGTATGCGCACTGCTCTCAATTTGCATGCACAGTATCGATTGGGACCAGCCATTGCGGAGGGCCTGCTCTCCATACCAAAGTCTCGCCCCTTGCTCGCCGAGCCTCTCCAGCAGAGCAATGTTGTGCCTCCAGGGCAATTGTGCAACGACCCGTTGCACAATTGCGGCGTCCTGCCACGCAGCGGCGAAGGCCCGCATGTATTTAAGGTTTCGTGGTGACAGCCCCTTCATATCCGGGAAGGCCTCCCTAAGGTCCGCAGCGAGCCTGTCGATGACCTTGGCACCCCAACCTTCACTGCCCTGCCTCTCCAGAATCGTTCGACCGATGTCCCAATACAGCAAGATCATGGCCGAGTTGGCCGCCAGAATGACGTGGAGGCGTTCCTTGTGGATACGCCGTTTGAGCTCTCCGAGAATCTCTGCGTAACCGGTTGGCAACTCCAACAGCGTCGGGGCTACAGGGAACGATGCCCCTTCCTCACGGACCCGGCCCCGGGATTTCCTGTCTCCAAGACCAGAGGGGGGTGGAATCTCGGGACTCTTCTTGCGACCAGCCAATCCTACCTCCAACCGATATCGACGAAGACCTACCGGTGCGCCTCACCGCAGAGCATCAAGCCTCGGCCAAGGCCTCGCTCCCCCAAAGCGAACAGCCAATTCGAACCCTGCCCGCACTGTCTGTATCGAGGCAAAGTCGCTAAACGTAGAATAAATCTATGGGGAACTGGACTTGCCCTGCGCTGCGATGGCGTCCAGGACGTCGTCGACTTGCTGCTGGCCGAGGAGGTCGGGGTGGAACGGTCGTACGTGGCGAAGCTGTTGAACCTGACACTTCTTGCACCACGGATTGTTGAGTCGGTCGTGGCAGCGGAGGAGCCGGAGGGCTGCATGCAGCGGACTCTCTCAGGCCCAGTGCGAGGCAACTCCCCACTGCCTTCCCATCCGTGGCACGCCGACCCTGGAAGCTTGCAGCTACGGTGACGCCGTGTACGCAGGATGCTGGACCGGTGAAGCAAGCGAAGAGGGGGAGGTCGTCGCCATTCCATGCAATTAGGTTGCCACCTGGGCCCGTGCGGCGGATTCGGAGACGCAATGGTATTTGTTCCCCGATTCGTGCGTCCCCGATGGCTGGCTCACGGCCGAGCAGTCCCCCTGCGAGTAGGGAACGCCCTGAGGGTTTTGTGGGCTACGCGAGCAGAGCGCGTGTAACTGGAACCTAGAACCAAGTCCAGAAACGCCAGAACACCCCGCCCACCCGCCTGGCACCTGCCTCAAACGCATGTCGGCAAATCTATGGGCCAGGCTCTCCGGGCCTCGAGATTGGGCGGCCATGCCAAATGGTCAACCACTTCGCCCCTCGAGTTCGGCCTCAATGTCCTCATGGAGCGGAGGCTGCCTTTGAGACTGTCGGGGAGCCTCTCGACCATCTGGGTCTCCCACAGAAATTGCTGGATGTGATCCACGAGGGCGTGTTCAACCTCCCGCGCTCGTCACAGGTCGGCAGTGCCAAGGAAGTCAAATACGTACGGGTCCTTGAAGACCTGGACAGCCATGTCCGAGTCGTCCGGCGGCAACGTGGCAGTGCCGTTACTCACCGCCTTGCCTTGGTGCTCGTGGAGCCATCCTGCGATCCGCAGGAAGAGGTTCCGGAGCCCTTCGGCGAGTTGACATCCACATGAACTTGCATCGAGAATCATGGCATGCTTTTTGCTACACATGGACTCTGGCTGGTTTGTATGGAGAATCCGCGCAAAAGGTGCACACAACGCAGGTGACTGAGGACGAACTTCCCGTGACACCGGGATACCAGCCAAGCGGATTCTCAAGAGGGGAAACGGCATGTCGACGCATGGATGGGTGGTGGTGGCAATTGGGCTGGGCGCCGTCTGGGGCTGCGGGAAATCAGACGGACAGGCGTCCAACGGCGCACCGGACCAGATGAATGCGGAGACATGGGAAGACCGGCACGGCGAGACTGGAAGGTTCGATGATGGCGACGGCACAGCGGCGGATGTCGAACCTGACGTCGTGGAATGCGATTTTGCGTGTCCCGTGTACATCGTTCCCGAGTGCATGGATCAGACTTGCTCCGGTCATGGCGTCTGCAGCCTGGTCGGCGACGAGCCGTTCTGTGAATGCGAAACGGGCTGGGCAAACCAAGGCCCCCTGGCGTGCGAACCCATGGCATACGGGCGGTGGTGTACAGCCGACGGTTGGTGCTACGAGTACCCCCGGATGCTTGCAGGTGGAGGTCCCATTGTGGTGCCGCAGCCTGGCGAGATATGGGGTTTTGGATGGCCTGGGCATCTCCTCCACGGCAGCGTTCAAGGAGGCTCCGTCGGACGGTGGGTCAGCGACGAGTATGGTCCCACCATCTCGGACGCAACAATCCTTGCATCCGGGGAGATCGTTGCCGTCGGCCACAACGGGGAGGTGGGTACGTTCGATGGAACAGCATGGTCGCTGACCAAGGCCCCTAGGGCCGGCTACCTGCACTCAGTCACCGGGACCGCAGGAAATGACCTGTGGGTAGAGTACAGCGAATCGGTTTCAGGTCGAGACGTCGGTGGCACCTGGTCCGAGGGCCGCTGCCTGCATTGGGACGGTCTTGTCTGGCACGAGCACATGGCCCCGGCGGGCCTCGACCTGATACGCCTTCGGGCAGCAAAGGATGGCACGCTGTTTCTTGTTGGCGCTCGCTCCAAGGGGGGCAGCGAGGAGGAACTGCCCACCCACAAATCGGAGTTGTACCGGTGGAACGGGGAGGGTTGGTCCGGTCTGCTGTCGGGCGACACCGCGGTGCCGGGACGGGCGTTCGACATATGGGCGACCTCCGCTCAGGATGTCTGGATGGTGCTGCGAGACAACAGGCAGGACGCCGACCGTTCATGGAATACCTTCGCGGCTAGTCGGCTGGTTCACTGGGATGGCTCTGCAGTCACAGAGGTGCTGGAGCAGGAAGGGATGGCGGCCACATCCCTCTTTGTTTCGGGACCCACCGACATCTGGTTTGCGGGATTCGATGGGTTCGCCTGGCACTGGGACGGGCAGAAGGTCAAGCGCTACACGCTCTCCAGCGCCCCCCCCGGGCAACCGATGTGGCTGGCAGGAACCGGCCCTAACGATGTCTGGGCGTCGGATGGAGCGGGTAGAGGCCTCTTCCATTGGGACGGTACCACGTGGAAGAACCTGAATCCGAGCGCATTCACCGCAGTGTTTGCAGCCACTGGCTGTTCGAGCCCTTCCTGCATGTGGGCCGTTGGCACGCCCGCCAAACATGACTGGTGCGGCTCTGCCGATGCCAAGTTCTGGAACGGGACGGAGTGGTCGCCCATCCCGTATGGTCAGCAATGGCAACCGAGGGCCGTCCTGGCATTTGCTCCAGACATCGCTTCTGTGGCGGGCATGGAGAGCACCTGTTCAGGAAGGTCGAAGACTCTGGTCGCTCGATGGGACGGAGAGCGGTGGAATAGGGAACCCACACCGCCGGCGGAAGGCCTGGCCGGGTTGTGGGGGGCCTCCCCCGAGGACCTTTGGGCGCTTTGGCCCGGCGGAATGGGCGGGGAAGATCCCAAACCGGCTTTCGCCATGCGACGCCTCGCTGGAACCTGGTCCATCGCGCACGAGTTCGAGTTGGGGACCATGCTCTTTGGTCTCTGGGGCGTCGATGCGGACAACATCTGGGCCTGGGGAAGTGTTGGACCCCAGGCCGTTGCCTTCCGCTGGGACGGAGCCGAATGGACCAGATCCACCATCTCGGATTCCGGCACGGTACAAGGAATCCATGGGGTCAACGCCGACGACGTCTGGGCCATCGTGATCTGGCGGTCTACGGGCTCGTATCGAGAGGCGAGGGTGTACCACTGGGACGGGACAACTTGGACGCAAGAAGTAAGCCCCCCGACCAGCTACGCCCTATCCATCCTGGCCGAATCGGCCGATTCGGTATGGGTAGGGGGAAATGAGTTCGTGTACCACTGGGACGGAGAGACTTGGACTCGGGAGTTCACGGGAATCGTGGCCTCTGCCCTATCAGTGGTCGGGACAGAACTCTGGGCCATGGGCGGTGGCACCCTTGTGCGACGCAAGTTGGATTTGCCGTAAGTTCCCAGGCCTGGGCTTCCTCTGCAGTGGTTGCGAATGGGGGGAAGGGGTACCTGCCGAAGCCACAGCGGTCCCCATCGCGTGGGTTGAAGATGTCCGAAGGGAGTTGAGTACCCAACGCAATCACTTTCGGCCATTCGCACCTCCCGAGGCCACGCCGAAACGGGCCGACCGACCAAAACAGGACCTCCTGAGGCCTCACTTGATGGGTATCCTGGGCCGGGACGCAGGCCAGATTTGTTTTTCGGAGGACGGACATGAGTATCCATGCTGGACCCTCCTATCTACCGCCGTCAGCATGGCTCATTGCGGACGTCAAGCGCAATTTGGCGGATCCTGGCATACCGGAAGGAGCACCCGGCGGCGGGATTTCCGATGATACCGTAAGCGAGCGAAACCGTCTCATCAGGCTCCATGGAGGGCCAAACGTGTAAAGCGGCGAGCTTGAATTGCCGGAGTTTCCGTACCTATGTTGCACCAGCACGATGGCCCCTTGACAGAAGACCGGTCGGGAGGATTCCGACTTCGGAGCGCGGGTGGCGGCCTTGGGGTCCTGTGGCGGCATACACGACAAGTTGAGCCGTTCACCGGCGAGGGTGTTGGAATGCGTCACACAACACAGTGGAGGCGACACATGCGAGCGCTGGCGGATACAGGCGTGGACCACAGGAGGGGGATCTTGTCGCGATGGACGTTCATGAAGATGGCCGCAGCGCTGGTGGCACTGGCCGGGGTGGGCTGCGGGGCCAGCCCCGGGGGGCCCGCAGCCTCGGACGCGGAACCGCAGCCCCCCGAGGCGGTGGCGCAGCTTATGGCGACGTGGGAGGAATTGCTGGAGGCGGTACGCCAGAGCCCGGACCACCTTGTAGCGGCGGCGGATCGGGCCGTTCAGGCACACGATGTGGACGCCATCATCGCGGTAGCGCGGGACGCCGTCCGCACGGTGCCCGCGGGCCGCTTCGACTTCGGCCACCAACAGCTTCTTTGGGGGCCTGGCGGTGCCCTCCGGTCGGCCACGGGCTCCCTGGGTGACAAGGCCGAGTTGCTGCGCGGGCTGCTGGTGGCCGCCGGGTTCGAGGCAAGGGTGCGGGAGGGGCGGGCGATCGAAGACCCGACGTGGGTCGCGAACCGGGTGCTGGCGATTCCGGCACCGGTGTTTGCGCCCGCGCTGACAGCGGAGCGCCGCGCCGAACTCTCGGCCCTCCTGCCTTCGACCCGGCCGTCCTTCGTAGTCGATGGGGATGGCAGCGCTGCGGCTGCACTGGCCGACGCTTGGGAGGCAGGACTAGCGGGCGTCGAGCCGCCCGCGGGTTTCCCCCAGGGGGCCCCGATGCTGGTGCCGGTAGTGGAAGTCTTGGTCAACGGCGAATGGCAGCCGATCGACGTGGCTGCGCCAGGTCTGCCACGCGGAGTGACCCGCACCCAGGGTTCTTTGACGGAGCCTGGGCCGCTGCGCCCGACGCCCGACGTGACGCTGACCCTGCTGTCGGTCGACAACACCCGGCCAGACCATCGCGAGCCCCTCGCAACGCTGGTTCGAAAGGCCGAGCAGCTCATCGGCCGTTCGGTTTGGATCGGTGCGATCCCCGCTGCGCCGTTGCAGGGCGTGCTTGGTCTGCCGCTCTCATCCTTCTCTCGCTTTGTGCCCTTCCTTGCACTGCGCACGCCTGGGGTAGCGGCCGATCCTGCGGCGCTGGCTGAGGGCGACCCCGATGTGGTCGTCGGCCGCGGGCTCGACGTGTCAGGCGAGGTGATCGATGTCGATCCCGCTACCGGCGAGGCTACGCTCGGGGCGTCGACCATCTCCGGTGTGAGCGAGCCGGGCGCGATCGAGCGCGTTGCGTCGTTGACCGGGACGGTCGGTGCGACGCGGTTCCCTCTGCTGGAGGGCGTCGTACAGGCGCTCGACTCGAGCGGTACGCCGGTCGCAGGGCTCGGTTCGGACGCGTGGCGGGTGACCGAGGGCGGCGTTGAGCTGCCGGTGGTGTTCCTGGAGCACGGGCCTCCTCCGCCGCGGGTCCTGTTCGTGCTGGACCGGTCGCTGAGCATCCCCGCCGAGATCCGCGACAACGCCGGCGCCATGCTGGCCGGCATCGCCGCCGAGGTCCTTGATGCGTTCCCCGACGCCTCATTCCGCCTGCTCGCCGTGGGCGGGGATCCCGACGACGGGACGTGGAGCTCCGACGCTGCGTCGCTGGTCGACGCCGTCGCGACCCAGTTCGGCGGCTCGTCGGAGCTGTGGCGGGCCATGGACCAGGCCATCGACCTGGTCCCGACGCTGATCGTGATGCTGTCGGACGGGGTGACGATGGACCTGCCGACCGACACGGTGCGAGCCAAGCTGGGACGTTGCCCGCCTGCTCTGTTCCTGGGCCTGGGCGAAGGAGAGCATGCGCTGCTCCAGGAGCTGGCAGCGGCCACATCGGGCACGTACCTCGCTGCGTCGGGAGTGGCGGAGGTCGAGAGTGCGGTGGTCGAGGCGGTGGCCTCCCGACAGGTGCCGCGAACCGTCTTCCGAGCACTCGTACCACAGGCCGGACCTGCGACGCGCACGGTCGAAGTGGCACTCCGCAGCCGTCCACTGGTCGCCTTCGAGGCCCAGTACACGGTGCCACCGATGGATGCGCGCCCGCCGAGACCGCGCCTGCAGGCACTGGTGCTCCGGGTCCAGGTCGGCTCATCCGAGCCCATCGAACGTCTCGTCTTCGGCACCGTTGCTCGGTTCGCCACGGAGGCAGACTTCGCCGACATGCACGCAGCGCTGTTCGGGGCGGCCGAGGTCCGCTTCGAAGGGGGCGCACCGACGCTGGCCGTCCAGATCGACGAGGTGCTGCGGTCTCGCATCGGCCTCGTGCCCGTGCTGCACCCCTTGGTGTCGGGCGATGCGAAGGCGGCGCTGGAGGCGGCGATCGCGGGTGTGCCGTCGAGCTTCCCGGCGTCGACGACGTTGCACCAGGCGCTCTCCTTGCCATCCTCGGGTGTGACGCCGTCGGGCCTGCGTGCGGTGATGAGCAGCGTCTACCGGCGCTTCGACGGCGCCACCGTCCTGCGCACCGACGTGCTGCCGATCGGCCCGCTTCGCAGCATCATCGAAGACGCAGCGACCGCCCGCCGCCAGACGCTGCTCGCCTCTGCGCGCCTAGCACTTCTGGAGAAGGAGAGCTTCTCTGACACCACGTTCCGCCGGCTCGACGGCCGGCCGTTGGCGCTGCTCGCCCCGTACGAGAGCATTACCGCGGTGCGCCCCGACCTTGACGCCGCAGCGGTGCAGGAGTGGAACGACGCCTTCCGTGGGTACGAAGCCGGCCTGCGCCTCGTGCCGACGACGGGCCCTGCCGACGCCTTCTGGTATTTCGACCCGCTCACCCATGCGGCCCTGGGCGTCCTTAGCGACGGGTCGGGCGGCGGGGTGGGCAGCGGTAGCGGGGGCTGCGGCGTCGAGGGCGTGCTCGACGGTGCCGAGGCGCTCGCAACGCTGCTGGGGCTCCTCGGCACCCTCGGCGGCCCTGCGGGCGGCTGGGTGGGCCTCTCCATCGCCATTCAGCGCAAAGCCCTCGCTGCGACCATCCTCCTCGAAGCACTGTTGCCAGTAGACTCAACGGTCGATCCCGCTGCAGGCGGTGGCGACGCGACGGTGCCCGATCCGGGCTCAGATATCGCCGACGCGCTCAACGACGCTCTATTGGATGCGGCCAGCGGCCAGCTCGGCTTGCTTGGCGAGATCATCGACGGCGTAGGTACCGTGCAGGACTTCGCCGACCTCGGCTCGGGCTTGGCGGACCTCGCGGACGGGTGCCTATGATCGCGTTTGTCGCCTGGGGTCTGACAGGGACCCCGGCGGCCTGGGCTCCACGGCGCAACTCGGCATGAATCAGCCTGTTCCGGCCTGCATCATGACTTCGATTCGGCGCTTGCCATATCGTTTCGACCGAAAAGAAAGTGGCGTTTTAAGGCTGAAAATCGGCCGGCATGTCCGCCCGGTTTTCCACGTGTCCGTTTCGCACTAGCACCGCCTCGATGGCTCGCCGTCGAGCAGATTTCTGCTGCTCACGTGACCGTGCGGTTTCCGGCATCTTCTCCTGTGTCGAGGCCACCTCCTACCTGAGGGGTTTGCATTCCATTCGGGGCCTCTTCTCAGGCCTTCCGTTTGCTGGCCCACTTGAGAGTATCGAGGTCTCCCCGAATCAGGGCTTCCTTCTTCTGGCGGGTCCAGCGCTTGACCTGTTTCTCTCGATGGATGGAAGGCAGCTTCGTTTCGAATCGTTCGTGGTACACCAGGCGGACAGGTCTGCGGAGACGAGTGAATTGCGCCCCCAGACCGGCATTGTGGTACCACAACCGGTAGCGCAGGTTTGCCGTGTGACCGATGTACAAGCGGCCATCGCAGCAACGAAGGATGTAGAAATACCAGGCCATGGGATGACCTCCCAAACGAGTATGACTGTGGATCGGAGGTCGGGAGCGAAAAGGAGAATAAAACAAGCTAAGTGAGGAAGAAATGGGGGGAAGGGGCAAGAGGACAAGGAGGAGGAAGGGAGGAGGGAAAAGGAGCAACGAGGATAGGTGGTAATTTCGTGAGGTTGGAGCCCTTCGACTCACTGCGTTCGCTCAGGGCACTCGCCTCGCTCACGAGGAGTGGCCTGCCACGAGCGAGTTGATGATTTCGGGAGGTTGGAGCCCTTCGATGCGGCCCTTCGGGCCTTACTCAGGGCACTCGCCTCGCTCACGAGGAGTGGCCTGCCACGAGCGAGCGAGTTTTACGAGCGAGTCGAGTGGAGCTAAGGGGGATCGAACCCCTGGCCTCTAGAGTGCGATTCTAGCGCTCTCCCAGCTGAGCTATAGCCCCAGGAACAAACCGGCGTCTTGGTACCACCAGACGGGCGGATTGGTCAAGCGAAATCAACGACTTGGGCGCAAACTTGTTGACACTGCCGGGCTCGTAACAGAGAGTCGTATGCGCCATTGGGACACCGTGATTGTAACCCGGGGGTCCCGCACAGAGGGAGGAAGAGCATGAAGAGTCTGAAGGGAACACGTACCGAGAAGAACCTGTTGGCTTCGTTCGCCGGGGAGTCTCAGGCCCGCAACCGCTATGGCTTCTTTGCCGATGTGGCGAAGAAAGAAGGCTACGAGCAGATTTCGGCCATCTTTAATGAGACTGCCGAACAGGAACGACAGCACGCCAAGCGCTTCTTCGTTTTCCTGGAAGGCGGCGACCTGGAAATCACGGCCTGTTATCCTGCCGGAGTCATCGGCACCACGCTTGAAAACCTGAAGGCCTCGGCCATGGGTGAGCACCACGAGCACACCGTCCTTTATCCCGAAGCGGCCAAGATCGCCGACGAAGAGGGCTTCCCCGAGGTGGCCGCTCAATTCCGCTCTATTTGCAACGCCGAACGCCACCACGAGCTGCGTTACGCCGCTCTGGCCAAGAACCTGGAAGAAGGCACCGTTTTCAAGAAGGCCGAAAAGACCGTTTGGGCCTGCCGCAAATGCGGGTTCCTGGTCGAAACCTTCGAAGCGCCTGCCAAGTGCCCCGCCTGCGGCCATCCCCAGGGCTTCTTTGAAGTGAAGGCGACGAACTGGTAATCCCCTGGTCTCCTCACCTTCCCGTCTCGCCCTCCCCATAAAACACCTTCGCCAGAATCCGACAGCGCTCGTCTCTTTTTTGCACCGGAGTTGTAACCTTTCCCTCGCCCGGCTCTCTTTAGCCTTCGAGAACTTGAACCGCTGAGGTGTTCAGATGAAAGAAAGAACAGGACTTGTGACATTCAAAGGCAACCCCCTCACCCTGATTGGCGAACCGCTGGAAGTTGGCGCTGCGCTTCCCGAGTTTACTGTGCTGGGCAATGGACTGAATCCGGTCAGCCCCAAAGACTTCCGTGGGAAGGTATTGGTGCTTTCCGTAGTACCCTCGCTGGATACTCCGGTCTGCGATCTGCAGACTCGACGCTTCAACGCCGAAGCGGCCAACCTGGGCAGCAACGTGGGAATTTTGACGGTCAGTATGGACCTGCCCTTTGCTCAGGCACGCTGGTGCGGCGCTGCCGATGCCAAGGCGGTAACCACGGCATCGGACTACAAAGAAGCCGACTTCGGATACAAAACCGGCTTGCTGATCAAGGAATTGCGCCTGCTGGCCCGAGCGGTTTATGTCATCGACCCCAACGGCATCGTGAAGTACGCCCAACTGGTACCGGAAGTGGCCCAGGAACCCGACTACGCGGGAGTTCTGGCAGCGGTGAAAGGGATGGTGTAATAAAGGTTGGTCCGCTTGACATAGGGCCAGACCGTATTAAGTTGTTCCCGGTTGAACGGACGCCGGACCTGCACAGGTGTGGGCCGGTTGCACAATACTCAACGTTGAGTCTTACTGGAGGCTAACATGATCGACAAGAAAATTGAAAAAGCATTGAATGATCAGATCAACGAGGAAATGTTCTCGTCTTACCTTTACCTTTCGATGTCGGCCTGGTTCGAGGATCAGAATTGGCACGGCTTTGCCAAGTGGATGGCGCTGCAGTCTCAGGAAGAGTACGGCCACTCCATGAAGCTGTACCACTACATTATCGAGCGTGGCGGCCGTGTGGACCTTAAGGCCATTGCCGAGCCGAAGAAGGAATGGACCTCGGTGCTCAACGCATTTGAAGAAGCACTGGCCCATGAGATCCACATCACCAAGTGCATCCACAACTTGACCGAGGCTTCTATTCTGGCCAAGGACTACGCCACCCAGGGCTTCTTGGGCTGGTTCGTCAAGGAGCAAGTGGAAGAAGAAGCCAACGCCACGGACATGGTCGCCAAGCTGAAGCTCGTCAAGGACGCTCCTGCTGGGCTGTTTATCCTGGACAAAGAGGCTGGCGCCCGCGGCTAGGCCCCCCTACCCCGGTGTAGAAGAGAGGGCTGCAACGGTGGCCCGCTCTTCTGCTGAGGGGAAATGACAATCTGAATTATCGCTTTGGTTGGTTTGTTATACTCTGAGAGGAAGCTATGAAAAAGTATATCTGCAACGTGTGTGGCTACATTTATGACCCGGACATGGGAGATGACTCCACTGGCGTCGCCGCCGGCACCTCTTTCGACGCCCTGCCGACGGACTGGATCTGTCCCGTGTGTGGGGTCGGCAAGGATGAGTTCTCTCCGTACTAAGCAGGTCCGCACCAATACGTGGATTTGTTTTGGATAGACAGTCAAATAACGCCTCCAGTCCCAGGGTGAACGTCACTCGAGCGGACTTGGAGGCGTTGTACGTTAAGTTTAATCATCGCCACTTCGTCCACCCCGATCCCCTTGAATTTGTTTATGAATATAACCAGTTGCGGGACCGGGAAGTGGTCGGCCTGGTCGCCTCTTCTCTGGCTTTCGGCAGGGTCGCTCAGATTCTGGTTTCCGTACGAAAGGTGCTGGATGTGATGGGGCAAAGCCCCGCGGACTACCTGCTGGGCGGCAATCTGACTCGGTTCCGTGACGACCATCGTGGATTTGTGCACCGATACGCCGACGGAGAAAGTGTCGCTCTGCTGCTGGAAGGAATTCGTCTGGCGTTGCGAGAGTATGGTTCGCTGGAAGAGGTGGTGCTGCGGCCGTTGGGGGATTCCTCGACGAATATCCTTCCCGGGATGCAACATCTGGTGGGATGCCTTCAGAGTTTTCCGGAATGGACCCCTCACCCACTTCTTTCGTGTCCCAGCATGGGAAGTGCGTGTAAACGATTGAACCTGTTCCTGCGGTGGATGGTTCGAAAGGATCACGTTGATCCGGGGGGGTGGGACCGTATTGCCCCCAGACTACTCGTCGTGCCGTTGGATACCCATCTTTACCGCATTGCCGGCGAGATGGGATTGACCCAACGTCGTTCGCCGGATTTGAAATGTGCTCTGGAGATCACGCAGGGGTTCGCCGGGTTTTGTGCCGAGGACCCGGTGAGATACGATTTTGCATTGACCCGCCCGGGGATTTGGGCCCATTTCGGCCCCCAGGCTGCCCAGCAGCCCATGGCCCAGGCACCAGATGGAGATGACCATGCCCGATAAAGAACTCGCCAACAGTGTTTTGTTGATAGAAGGGGTGCTGGACCAGCTTTGTTCGTGCGGTCCCGACGATCCGCTGGTGCACCACACTCCCCATGACATGGATATGCCCTCGGTTGCGACACTGGCTGAGGTCGTAGAGATGCTTAGGTCGGTGCTGTTTCCGGGCTTCTTTGGCCCTTCGGAGCTGCGTTCCGAAACTATGCGATTCTACACCGGTTCCACCTTGGACCGGGTGATGCGGCTATTGTCCGAACAGGTGAAGCGCGGGTACTGTTTCCAGTGTGTGGTCGAGCGGCCCCCTCAACAGTGCATGGATTGCGAAGCCCGCGCCCGCCGAGTGACCCGTGAGTTTATCGGGCGCCTGCCTGCCATTCGCAACCTGCTGGCTACCGATGCCCAGGCGGCCTTTGACGGCGACCCCGCTGCAACCAGCCCCGGGGAGACCGTCTATTGTTATCCCAGTTTGCTGGCCATGACGCACCATCGCATCGCCCACGAGTTGTACAAGTTGGGGGTGCCCCTGATTCCTCGCATTATCTCGGAGATGTCGCACAGCAAAACGGGCATCGACCTGCACCCCGGCGCCCAAATCGGGCCCAAGTTTTTCATGGACCATGGGACGGGCATCGTCATCGGCGAAACCACGGTCATCGGGACCAACGTACGCCTGTACCAGGGCGTGACCTTGGGAGCGAAGAGTTTCCCCAAGGATGCACAGGGCAACCCGATCAAGGGAATTGCTCGCCATCCGCTGGTGGAAGATGACGTGATCATTTACGCCCATGCGACCATCCTGGGCCGCATTACAGTAGGGAAAGGTTCGGTCATCGGAGGCAACATGTGGGTTACCGAGGAGGTCCCTCCGGGCAGCCGAGTGTTCCAGTAGGTGGCAACTTGCCGAAACTCATGTTATGAAGCTGAAACCTTTTTGTCGGGCTTGGCTCCTATCGAGGGACCGGAGACAACCACCGGCAGTGACCTGGTTATCGATAGGAGGATCTCATGAGCACTTTTACCGTTGAAATGACGACCGACAACTTCAATGACCTGATCTCGAAGAACGATGTCGTGTTCGTGGACTTTTGGGCCTCTTGGTGTGGACCCTGCAAGACCTTCGGCCCCATCTTCGAGAAAGTAGCCGAAGCCCATCCCGAGACGAAGTTTGCCAAGGTGGGTACCGAAGCCCAGCAAGAACTTGCCGGGGCTTTTGGAATCCGCTCGATTCCGACCCTGGGCGTGTTCCGAGAGGGCGTGCTGCTGTACCTGCAGCCCGGTCTGGTGCCCGAAGAAGCCCTGGAAGACCTGTTGACCCAGGTCAAAGGGCTGGACATGGAGCAGGTCAAGAAGGAAATCGAAGAGCACGAGAAGGCTCATGCTGAGCATGGGCATGAGTGCCACGGCTGCGGCAAACACTAAACGTGGCCACCTCGACCGGCGATCATCCCGGGGGGCTGCGTTGGCCTTGGGGCGAAATGCTCGACGTGCCAAGCACGCCTCCGCTTCCGCCCTGCAGGCCGCCTTGCCCACCGGGCGCTCGCCGTTCGATCTGACCACGTTTGAGTGGCACACGAAATAGCAGCCGCCCTGCGGGACCGCCTTGGCTGTCCGGCCCTCGGGCGCCAGCTGAACCTTGTTCGCATCGTCGAGCGCCAAGGCTTGTCGCACAGCTAGACCCGATGGGGCCTATTTCTGAGAGGCGCCCACCAGGCGCTCCAGCCTCTGCAGTCGTCGTTCCAACTCCAGATTTTGGGCCTTAAGGCGTTCGATTTCCGACTGGGCCGCCTTCTGGGCAGCGATGGACGCATCCAGGCTGGCCTGGAGTTGGGAAACCAGGGCCATGAGCGAAGCACTCTGCTGGAACAGACCGAACAAGTGGTCGGCCATGCCCTGAATGGCTTCTTCCAGCGCCACAAAACGCTGCTCCGTCTCTTCCTGGACCTGAATGGAGGAGAGCCCTACCAGAATTCGCACTTTCCCCGTCTTGCCACTCTTGCCGTCGAAGGCCTCCAAAGCCTTGCCGACAACAGTACCCGAACGGGTCGCCTTCATTGCGTGACCCGGAGTAGAGGACGCTGCCAGGAAGTCGCCCACCAGAATGGGACCGCCCTCCAGCGAGACTTTGACCGGCACGACGCCGGTGAGCGCCAGCGGGACTTCCACAACACCGGCGGGTTTACGTTCCTTGGTTTCGTCCCGACCCATAACCATGGTCGGGTTCGTGGAGACGACACCGATGACGGCGGAATCGTAAGCACTGGTCGAGCGAGCCAGGCGTTTGTAAGCCAGATCGGCAATCACGACTACATCGCCGGCCTCGACTCCCATATCGGCAAAGAACATCTCGGCGACGTCCTCGTTGCACGAGTCGCTGCCAGAGCAAATACCTGAGATGAACACTTCACCGCCGGTGATGCTGGCGGCCCTGCCTGTGCCGGTATTCTGGACCACAAAGGCATCGCCAGAGCCGGCGTTGTCAACGGCAAAGGCAGCTCGGGTTGAACCAGCCGGGGTCGTGAACAGAGCACCGCCACTGGCCCGGATTTTGAACTGGTCCACAGCATCGCTGACCAAGTCCACGCCCAGTGAGTCTGCCCAAACGAAAGAACCGGCATGGTCGGACTTGGCCTGCAAACCACCGGCAAAAGAGTACGCCCCAGACGCCGCGTTATAGGCACCACCCAGGATCATCGAGTAGTCCCCCGCCGTGCCGTTTGCAAATCCGCCCGCCACCACCGAGTGGGATCCGCCGGTCGCATTGTCACTGCCGCCAACGACCACCGAGTTGGGGCCGCCAGCGTCATTGGCCTGTCCTGCGCCAGTAAACGCGAAGTCCGCCGACGCAGCATTTCCTTCGCCGCCAGCGACATGTGCGGATTGTCCGGAAGCCACGTTGGACTGGCCGCCTCCAATGGAAGCGCCGTACCCGAACGCTCTGTTGAAATAGCCACCAGCCACGGTTGCGTACTGTGCGTCGGTTGTTGCCCCCGGGTTACCGGCTACGTTCGAGCCTCCGCCCAACACCGCACCGGCATTGTCGTACACGATGTTCCGTCGGGACTGCCCCGAATCGTTGGCTCCACCCAGGGCCACAGCTCCTTGTACACCGGTGGCCAACAGGTTGGCGCTATGGCCGAAGGTCACATTGGGCCCAACAAATCCACTGGCTCCCTGGGGTTCCATACGCCCCACCCGTTGACCGTTCACCTTAAACTCCAGGGCCTGTGAGTCGCTGGTTCCGATGTAGTTCGTGCCCGGCGTGGTCCCCGCGTTGCCGCCCATCTTCCAATAGGCTGTGTCATGGTTGTGGCTGGAAGTGGCAAAGCCCGAGGCATGGACCCCGTCCAGCAGGTCGGCATCCAAGGCCGACCCGGCGCCGTCGTCGTCAAGAATCTCGGTCAGGCACACGCCATCCACCAACGCAAGATTGAAGTAGTTGCCAGTCACCGCCCCGCTGAACGCCGTTGAAGCGGTCAGGTCATCCACGCCGTTCACGTCCAGGCCAACGGGCACACTGGTCAAGTTGCCCCAGTTCACATTGGCAGCACCCGTGGTTGCAAGCTCGATGGCCGTGAAATAGTTGGCGGCCACCGCAGACCAGATCGGGTCCTCTTCGGTCTCGACACCGGAGTTATCCACACCATCGGCGAACCCTGCGGGGAGGCCAGCCAGCGAGTCCCACGTCTGAGCAGCGTGTGTATGACCCGAAAGTGCAAAGTCGGCACCATGATACCCATCAAGATAATCTGCATTCAATTCCGAACCGGGACCGTCGTCGTCCAGAATCTCGGCCAACGTCACGCCATCCACCAGGGCCAGGGCCCCGTATGTGCCCGAAACCACACCACCAAACGTGCTGGCCGTAGTCAAGTCGTTCGTCGCATCGGTGTCCAGATTCGCGGGCACACTGGTCAAGTTACCCCAGTGCATAGCGGCCCCACCGCTGGTCTGCAAGTTGGTCTTGGTGTAGTAGCTCGCTGCCGCAGCGGACCAAACGGGATCCAATTCGGTCAGCAGGCCGTCGTCGGTACCGTCGGCGAAGCCGGCGGGCATGCCCGTCAGGTCATCCCAGGCCGGGGCAGCATGGGTGTGGCCTGCCGTGGCAAAATGGGTGGCGTGTTGCCCGTCCAACAAATCGGCATCCAGGCCTGAGGCCGCACCGTCGTCGTCCAGAATCTCGGCCAACGTTACGCCATCCACCAGGGCCAAAGCCCCATAGGTGCCGGATACCACACCACCAAACGTGCTGGCGGTGGTCAGGTCGTTGGTCGCATCGGTGTCCAGGTTCGCCGGCACACTGGTCAAGTTGCCCCAGTGCATGGCGGCCCCACCGCTGGTCTGCAAGTTGGTCTTGGTGTAGTAGCTCGCTGCCGCTGCGGACCAAACGGGATCCAACTCGGTCAGCAGGCCGTTGTCGGTGCCATCCGCAAAACCGGCAGGCACACTGGTCAAGTTGCCCCAGTGCATGGCAGCCCCACCGCTGGTCTGCAGATTCGTCTTGGTGTAGTAGCTCGCTGCCGCAGCGGAC
>CAYTWV010000020.1:0-17489 GCA_964442235.1 uncultured Myxococcales bacterium
GAAAGAAACTGCGCCGCCTGAACCCGGACACCGGCGACGTGGTCCAAACCGTTGATATCCAAACCAACCCCTATGGGCTGGCCATGGACGGCTCGGGCATTCTCTGGGTGTCGGGCCGTGGCGGCGACAAACTGGAGCGAGTCGACCCTGCCACCGGCGAGACCAACGTTTACGGCCCCAACGTGGCTGACTACTTCTCACCCTACGGCATCAGTGTCGATCAAAAGGGGCGAGTCTGGGTCGCAGATTACAGCGGAACTTACAGGGTCTTCTGGTACACCCCCGAAGAAGACAAATGGGACTCGGTCCCCACCCCCGCCGGCCCCAGAGGATTGGCAGCTTCTCCCGATGGCTTCGTGTACGTGGCCCTGGATAGCAGCGATTCCGTCGGAGTCATCAACGGCGACACCATGGAACTGACCAACGTCGTTAATCTCGGTTCCAATCACTTCCCCGTGGGCATCAGCATCGACATGGATGGGTTCATCTGGACCGTCAATCAGTTCGGGCGATCCGCCACCAAAATCGACCCCATCAATCTGACCATCATCGGCGACTACCCCGTGGGCATGGACCCCTATTGTTATAGCGACATGACGGGCTTCCAACTGCTGAACTACATTTCCCCCGTGGGTGAGTACCGCATGATCGTCGAGGCCATGGAAGGCTACAGCATCCAGTGGCTTTCGGTTGCCCTTAGCCTTTCGTCACCGCCCGGCGCTTCGACCCACGTCTGGGTCCGCGCCGCTGACTCCCCCGGTCTGCTGGGTGCCGCCCAGTACGTCGGCCCCTTCGGCCCCTACCCCACCGAACCGCTGCCCTTGGACCTGTCAGGCCTGGCCTCGCTCCAAGGTCGCTATTTGCAAGTGAAGGTGGTGATGTATATCAACGACAATCACCAAGGACCACTTCTGAAGAGCGTAAAAGTGCAGTACAAGGTGTCCCAACCGTAGAAATCCCCGTTGCCGCGTGAACTGGGGGCCCCCAAACCGGTCCGCTATGGCCGGCGCCGCCCAGCGGCCCGCCTTGAGCGTAGTCGAAAGGGATGCTCGATGGTCAGAGCGGACCGGTTCAAGAACTCAGCCAAGCCACCAAAGCCGCCCCAAACAACCCCAGCAAGACCAGGAACAACCACCTCGGGTGTATACCCACGTTCTCGGAATCCGATTGGCCGTCGCTGCCTCGGCCCTTGGGTTTGTCCAGCTCACCGGCAGCGGGCTTGGCTCCCTCGGCCGCATCCTCCGTTGCCTTCTTCCGACCCTCACGATTCTTGATGCCTTCCAAGAACATGGCGAACGAGTGCACATCATACGATGAGGCCATCCCGGCCAGGATCTCACGCACCGTTCGGGCCACAACCAGCGCATCCGCAGGCCTGTCGTCGGGCTTCACGGCCAACATCGATCGAAGCAGCTTTTCTGCCGCTTCGGGCAGTCGCAGTTTCCGCAGCACAGGCTCCAGGTCCAGTCCGGCTCGGGCCTTGGCCATCATCTCGCCCGTGGCGCCAACGCCATGCGGCTTGGACCCCGTCACCATACGCAAAAACACCAGCCCCAAGGCGTAGATGTCGCAACGGGCGTCCACCTGGCGGCCCGATGCCTGCTCCGGCGCCATATAGCGCACTTTTCCCTTCACCACGCCCGGTACGGTGCGCTCGGTAGGATCGCCCTTCTTCACGATTCCGAAGTCAATCAACTTCACCCGGCCATCCAGGCCCACCAGGATGTTGTGCGGACTGACATCCCGATGCACCAGCGCCAGTCGCTTTCCGTCCATATCCTTAACTTCGTGCAGCGAATGCAACCCTTCGGCAGCTTCGGCCAGCACAAAAAGGCTTTCGTGAATGGGCAATCGTTTCGCCTTGCCGACCAGTTCCTCAACACTCATCGAGGGGAAATACTCGGACACCAGGTACGAAATGCCCTCCTCCTCGCCATAATCCAGAACCGAAAGCAGGCAGCGGTGAGACAGCAGCGCCCCTAATCGTGCTTCCTCCATGAACATCTTCTTGAACTGCGGATCCTGCGCCAGATGAGGATGCAGAATCTTCAGAGCGACCAGGCTCTTGAACCCGCCGATGCCCGTCTGCACGGCCCGATACACCGTGGCCATGCCGCCAGCGGCAATCTTGTCTTTGACCTCATAGCGGCCAATTTTAACGATGGGTCCGGTGTGCATCTTTTGCCGCGCTGCGCACGTAGTGAATCCCCAGCAGGATGGCCAGGCAGAAGAGCACGACTACCGCCCCAAGGGTCACGGGATTGGGTTTGTCGCTTTGGATGTTAGAGATGAACTGCAGCACCAGGGCCGTCAACGTGGTGAAATACATAAACACCATGGGGATGACCGCAAACCAGCGCTTTAACTTCTTGGAAGCCAGCCAGACGGTCACAGCCATCAACGCCAGAGCCGCCAGAAGCTGATTGGCCGACCCAAACACCGCCCACAACGCCCCCACCGTACTTCCAGCCAACAAAAGCGCTGCCGAAGCCGCCACCGTGATTCCCGTGGCCAGATAACGGTTTCGCACGATGATGTTCTGGGTCGCAACGGGTTTGGTCTCGTCCAGGAAGACCTCTTGCAGGGTGAATCGCGCCAGTCGGGTCGCCGTATCCAACGAGGTCATGGCAAAAGCCGATATGGCAAGGCCCGCAAAACCAATGCCCACCGTCGGCGGCACGCCTAGCGGCTCTAGCAGCGCTGCAAACCCCCGGTTAAAGACCCCTGCGGGCCCCCCGTTGCCCAACTGGTGCAGGAACTCGGGCCGAGCAAGCATCATGGCCGTAATCAGCGCCAGAATCCCCAACACCGACTCGATGAGCATGCCCCCAAACCCCACGGGCAGGGCGTCTTTCTCTTTGTCCAACTGTTTGGCCGTGGTTCCCGAGGCCACCAACGAGTGGAAGCCAGAAATGGCACCACACGCCACCGTCACAAACAACATGGGGAAAAGAGTTCCGGCCCCCTCCACTCGAAACGCCACAAACCCCTCTCCCTGGAACACCGGCGGGGCAACAAACACACCAACTACGCCGGCGGCCAACACTCCGTATAACAGGAACGAATTCAGATAGTCACGGGGCTGAAGCAGGTAGTTCACCGGCACCACCGAGGCCACATAAACATAGGCCAGCAGAATCACCTTCCAGAACACCAGCATGGACGCTTTGTCAGCCAGGATCATGGGGAACGGGAAGTAGACGCCTGCTGCCAGGCAGGCAACAAGAAGAATCAGCCCCACCACTGTGGCCAGAGTAAAATTGGCGTTGTAGCGATACACCGCGAATCCAAAAAACACCGCCAGCGGAATGAACAGCATCGAGGCCGTTGCGACGCTTCCATCCGCCACAAACGTCTGCGCCACAACCTCGGTGAAGACGGAAACCACAAGAATCAGCGTCGCCCACGAGAAGGCCAGGAACAGGTACTTGCCCAACTTGCCCAGATGGACCTCGATAATGCTGCCTACCGAGCGCCCCTGATGCCTGGCCGAGGCCACCAGGGCCATGAAGTCGTGCATGGCGCCAAAAAAGATACCGCCCAGAATCAGCCAGCAAAAGACCGGAATCCACCCGAACTGCGCCGCCATGATGGGGCCCAGGATGGGGCCGGCACCGGCGATACTGGCAAAATGGTGCCCCAGCAGCACCGAGGCCCGGGCCGGAACATAATCCACGTCATCTCGGAGCGTGTGGGCAGGTGTCGGGTCGCCCGAACCCAGGTTCACCAGGCGGGCCAGCCGCTTTCCGTACGTCAGATAACCAAGCACCAAAAGAAGGCTTCCACCGCCAAGCAGTAAGATGGCTTCCATCTCCCCCTCCAAAACAGCCGCCCCATACTACTCCCCCTTATTCCATCCGCCAAGAAGCCACCTTATGCGACAATTCGGGGCCCATCATGACCACAGGACGAACGCCCTCCATCTGCCTTAACCCGGGCACCCCTTCACCGACACATCGGAACAACGCATCGGGGTCCACCACCTCGACCCAACACATCATGTCCACTCCCTGGCTCAGCAACCATGGATGCATCGGCGTCGTGGGACCCACCAGCAGATTCGCCCCCCGTTTCCCCCACTGCAGCAAGGAATCCAAAGTTCCGTTGATCAGCGAAGTGGCCGTGATCACGTTGATGTGACACAAGGGCACCACTTCGGCCTCTTGCCATGCGGGCAGTTCCCCCTCTTCGGGCTCCATCTCGAAGCGATACAGCGCCCCGACCCCTTGACCCAACGACTGGGCAAAGGGGAAACGGCCAATCACCGAGACTCGACGTCCCTGGCCGTGCTGCCGAACCCAAGACCGAACATCCGTCGAAGCCGATTGCTGGCCAACCTTGCCGTCGCACATCAGGGACTTTAGCGCTGCCCACCCCAACGACGCATCCAACGTGTTCCCGGACAAAACCCGCTGTGCCAGTTCCCAGGCGGGCACTCCGGTCAATCCGCCAGCGTTCGTGACACACTGGCTGCGGTCGCCCCGATAGGTGTGGCTAAGACCCGCACAGGCGCTCTCCACCAGGGTCCAGTGCAACCCCACACAAACCCGGGTAACCCGGATGTGGCGCAGTTTCTCTGCACCCCAGGCAGCTTCCACCTGCTGAAGCAACCCTTTGGCCAGATTCATGACTATTTGTTCTCGGGATAAAATCGGTACGAGAGAATGCGCCACAACAGTTTGGCAGCGACCACTTCGCTGTGACGCTGGCCCTGCAACGGCATCAACTCGTTGATGTCCGCACCCACCAGATTGCCGCTGCGACACACCGTGCGAACCACGGCTTCGGTCTGCGCCCAGGTCAATCCGCCAGGTTCCGGCGTGCCAACACCGGGCACCAAAGAAGGATCCAGGCCGTCCATGTCCACAGTCAGGTACACAGGCCCCGTGATGGTAGCCAGGTCGGCCAACACATCCTCAAAAGGCTCCGTGCCCGCCACGTGCCGGGAAATCAGCCCCTTGTTCTGGGCCACGAACTCCCACTCTTCCTCACAAATCGCCCGAATCCCCACCTGAATCAACCGGTCCACGTAGGGCAGGCTCAGCCTCATGGCACACGCATGGCTGTAAGGAGTATCCAGATAGCTGGCCCGCAAGTCGCTGTGGGCATCGATCTGCACCAACGTGACTTTGCACCCCAACGCCTCGGTGACTCCCCGCACACACCCTGCGGTAATGGTGTGTTCGCCGCCCAGGGCCATGGGGAACTTTCCGTCCCGCACCACCGAAGCGACGGCCTTCGAACACCTATCCAGCACCTCTTGGGAACTGGCCCCCGCTACATCCAGGTTCTCGAAAGTCGCAATTCCCAGAGTGCCCAGTTCCAGGCCACGCTGCTCATCAAAAGTCTCGATGATGTCGCTGGCTTGAATGATGGCCTCGGGCGCATCGGCGGTACCCGAAAGTCCCGTCGTATGTTTCTCAAAGGGAATGGGCACCACTACAACTCTGGCCTGGTCATACTCATCCAGTCCATCGGGTAGATATCCAAACCCCGGCTTGCGGCAGGCAGAAAAGGGATTCATCGCTTACTCCGGTCGGAGAGGGATCAGGGAATCAGCACGGCAGAAGCAAGAACGGTGGTCCATTTCGAAGGTTTGCCCTTCTCATAGTAGCCATTGGCCACTTCGGACACCGCAAAGGTCTCGACCAGGAAGTCGGCCATCTGGAATAGCTGCTTTCGATCATCCCAAGCCGCATCGGGGTCGAATTGGATGCCCAGCGTCGAGGCCAGCATCGAGGCCGACATGTCCTGGGTAAATTCGTCGGACTCTTCGGTATTCAAGCCGAAGTCGTGGTGTTCGCTGATGTAGCCATAGTGCCGCTGTTTGGGACGGGCGATACCCACCGATGCCGACAGCATCCGGCGAGGTTCCGCCGTGGAATTCCGGCTCAGCACGCAGAACGTAATCTGGCCGGGTTGCAACATCGCCTCACCCTCTTCACGACTGATGATCTTGCAGTCCGGGGGAAGAATGCTCGAAACTTCCACCAGGTTCAGATGAGAGATGCCGGCATCTCGCAGGGCCAACTCAAAGGACTCCAACTCGTTGCGGTGGACGCCCTTACCATGAGTGAAAAACGCAAAGCGGGGAACAAACACGGCTCACCTCCTCGATTGGGTTCGGCCGGCGTGATTGTTGGAATCCCCCCCCCAACTGTCAAGGCAAAAGGGACAAACGTGAGGAAATTTGCCACAATGCAATGGCTGGCTAGTATCGCCCCTCGATAGGGCCCTGCGAGGTCACCAGTTCCGCTGAAGTACGTTCCTTACTTCTTGCCTTGCACCCCAGGGCCCACATTTTTCTTCCCTATCAATCACACACAACCTGCCCCAAAATCACCACGATTCTTACGCAAACAGCCTTCGGCTCAACGCTGCAAACCACGGTCCGTATTCGCCCCCCACCTGATGCGTAATCACTGGGGGCAAAACCTGCAGACCCTTCTTGCCACTCTTCACCAGACGGACCAGAAAATGCCCCGCTGGGCGCTCCGGATTCGGATGCACCCACTGCAGCACCTCACAACTCAGCTTGAATCGAACCAACTCTGCCATCAAATCGGGAAATCGCTCCACCGGATATACCAGGTAGCCCCGGCCCCCGGGCGGAAGCAAAAATCGCATGGCCGAAAGGACATCGTTCATGGTGCACGTTAATTCGTGTCGGGCAGCGGCCTCCACGGGATTGTCGCTAAGCCGCCCCGAACCCGCCTGAAAATAGGGCGGATTGGTCACCACCACGGGAACACAGCCCGACTCAAAATGCGTGCCCAATGTCCGAATGTCCGCTTCCAGGCACACAAGCTGTCCCATCTCATTGGCAACAAACGTCTGCGCAGCACACAAGGCCAATTCGGACTGCAACTCGATGGCATGGCCTGGCCCCATCCCGCCCTTGCCCAACAGCAACGACACCACGCCGCTTCCCGCCCCCAACTCCACAAACGCAGTCCCACCGCTCTCCTGCCGCAACACAAAGTCCGCCAGAAGCAACGAATCCACGTTGAATCGATAGCCCTTCTCCGGCTGACAAACCGTCAACCGACCCTCAAAAAAGGGGGTTTGCACTGTCGTTCCCACCACTAGTCCAACAATCGGACCAGGCGAGCAATGCGCTCGATCGGAATGGCACCCTCTCGCACCACGGCCCAGCGACCTTGTGCCCACTTCAATACCGTCGAGGGAGCCCCATTGGCCACGTGTTCAGAACCCACAAGCCCATCTACCCTTTCGGCCAGCAACGGATCGATTTGGTCCGCGCGGCTTGGGGGCGGCTGACCCGTCAGGTTTGCAGAGGTCGAGATAAGGAAACCGCCGGCCTGCAACGCCAAATAGGTCGCCACCGGGTTGGCCGACACACGAAACCCAACCATGCCCTCGACCGAGGCCATCGGCTCCAACAAAGGGTCATCCACCGGCACGGCCAACGTCAGCCCGCCGGGCCAGAATTCGCCAGCCAGAATTCGCATGCTCTCTCGGACCTCAATCCTGGCCACGGCCACGGCCCCAATGGTGCAGGAAGCCAGCACGGGCATGGACCGAGGCGTGGCGATACCCTTGCAAGCCAGCACCCGCTGAACCACCTGCGGGTCGATGGCTTTTCCGCCGATACCCCAGACCGTCTCTGTCGGATACAGAAGCACGGCTCCTTGATCGACCACTTTCCCCGCTTCAAAAAGCGTCAGTTCTCGCACCATTCCATCGCCTCCTGGATCACCCTGGGCAGCGCCTTGGCTACATCGGATGCGGTAACACTGTGTACGCCCAATTCGGACGCCAAGAGTTCGCCGCAGCGGGCGTGCAAGAAGACACCCAATCTGGCCGCATCCCAGTCACTCATTCCCAATGCCAGAAGCGCCCCCAAAAGCCCCGTGAGCACGTCCCCCGTTCCCGCCTTTGCCAAAGCCGGGCTTCCGGCCAGCACCAGTGCCATCTGCCCATCGGGACCGGCTATCACCGTTGTAGCACCCTTCAGAACCACTACGGCTTTCAGTAAATCGCTTGCCTTTCGGGCCGCTCCCAGACGGTCCCGCTGAACCTCATCCCTGGGAATGTGCAGAAGCCTGGCCATTTCTCCCGGGTGAGGCGTGAAAATCGTGGGGGCTTGCCGAGGCACGTATTCATTCAGCCGAGAGGACAAAACCGTGATGGCATCGGCATCGGCTACCAAAGGCAGTTTCGGATGCCGCAGCAAAAAGGAGACCACCTCCCACGCCTCTTCACACGTCCCCACGCCCGGACCCACCGCCACCGCCGTTTTGTTCTGGCAAAGCGCTTCCAACTCACTGGAGGGATGGCTGTCCATGTCCAGTCCCTCGACCATCAAGTCGGGAATCTGCCCCTCCACCGTCGCCCGGACCCCCGAATGCGCCGCTACCGTCACCAACCCAACCCCGGAGCGCAACGCTGCCGTACCCCCCAGCAGCGCCGCACCGGTCTTTCCCGGCGAACCCGCCACCAACAGCAGATGCCCCATAGAGTTCTTGTGAGCATTCACTGGACGGTCCACATAACAGGGCACATCGTCAAAGGACGAAAGCAGTTCCACCCCGTCGCACCGCTCCACCAATTCGGGCGGGAACCCCAGGTTCACCACATGCACATCCCCGCATTGCGCCGAGGCCGGATGCAAAAACAGCCCGGTCTTGGGCAACCCGAACGTCACCGTCAGGTGGGCCTGAAACGCAGCGCCCAAAACGGCCCCGCTGTTTGCATCGTTCCCCGTAGGCATGTCCAAAGCTACCCGCACCACATCCATCTCGTTAGCTACATGGACCCAGGCTTCCATCACCCCCCTTAATGCGCCTTTGGACCCAGTCCCCAAAAGAGCATCCACCACCACGTCCACGGGCCACACCCGCTCCAGAAACGCCTCGATTCCCGACTCTTCCGAAACCACTTCCACGGGCACACCACTGGAACGAGCCATCTGCGCCTGGGTCGCGGCATCCCCGGTCAACTGCTCCAAGGGACGAACACTGGCCACCACCACATCGGCCCCCCGGGCCCAAAGGTGCCTCGCCATGCCAAAACCGTCCCCGCCGTTGTTGCCCGGCCCACACAAGACCAGCACACGCTCCTCTTGCCCAAGCTCCACTTCCCGCTGCATGACGTCGCAGGCCCCTCGGGCCGCATTCTCCATCAGAATCAGCCCCGGGATGCCACACTCGGTTTGGGCCGCAGAATCCAGCGCACGCATCACGTCCGGTGTCACGGCTCTCATGCAATTCTCCTTTCGTTTCGGGGGGGGGATGAAGCCTACAGTCGTTGAAGCATCTCAGCCACAGCCTTCTCAATTCCGTGAACAATGGCCCGACTGATAATACTGTGTCCGATATTCAGTTCTTCCACCTCTGGAATGGCCGCCACGGGACCCACGTTGTCCAGATCCAACCCATGGCCCGCCGCCACCTCCAGTCCCATGCGGCTGGCATACCGTGCGGCCTCTTCCAGTTGCGCCAGCAAAGCTGCCTGCAACAGTGCGTTGGACGCATTCGCATACGCCCCCGTGTGAAACTCCACGGCATCGGCATCGGCCGCAACGGCAGCGTCCACCTGGGCCCGGTCGGGCTCAATAAACAGGCTGACGACAATCTCCGCCTCGTGAAGACGCCGGGTCACCTCGGTCACTCGAGCCAGATGTCTGATCACATCCAGCCCACCCTCGGTGGTCAGTTCTTCACGCTTCTCGGGCACCAGCGTCGCCCTGTCCGGCTTGACCCGACAGGCGATCTCAACCACCTCTTCTGCCGTGGCCATCTCCAGATTCAACTTGGTCTGCACCACGCGTCGCAACACTTCCAGGTCCCGCTCCTGGATGTGGCGCCGGTCTTCCCGCAAATGCACCGTGATTTGATGGGCTCCCACTCGCTCGGCAAGCAGCGCCGCAAAGATCGGGTCGGGGTAAAGGGTGCCTCTCGCCTGGCGCAGAGTGGCTACATGATCAACATTCACTCCAAGTCGCTTGGAAAACATGACTATCCTCAGCAGTTATTTATCACAAACTCTTATTTTTTCGGGCAGCATTCGGGGGGCGGCGGCTCGCCGTAATCGCAGTCGCAACAGGCATTGGAGCAGTCCGGAGGCGGGGCACAGCAGGCCTGATAGACGTCTTCGGGCAGCACGCCATAGTCACACTCGCAGCAGACGTTGGTGCAGTCGATGGCATCCCCGGGCTTGGTATCCTGAATCACCACGTCGGGTTCGACGCCGTATTCGGGCTGGCAGCAGGTGTCCGGGCCCAAGTCAGGCTTTACGTCCGCAGGAGGCGCACCACAGCAGGCCTCGGCCACGTCCTGAGGCAGAATCCCGTACTCACATTCACAACAGACATTGGTGCAATCGATGGCATCCCCAGGCTTGGTGTCCTGAATCACCACGTCGGGTTCGACGCCGTATTCGGGCTGACAGCAAGTGTCCGGGCCCAAGTCAGGCTTCACGTCCACCGGCGGCGCACCGCAGCAGGCCTCGGCCACTTCCTGTGGCAGAATTCCATAGTCACATTCGCAGCATACGTTGGTGCAATCGATGGCGTCGGCCGGCTTCTGGTCCTGCGCCACCATGTCCGGAATGATTCCGTACTCTGGCTGGCAGCACGTGTCTACCCCGGTATCCTGACCCGCTAGATCCGACACGGCGTCGGGATTCGGCTTGGGTTCGTCTTTGTCACATCCGCCTACACCCAACGAAATCCACATCGCCGCAGCGGCACCCACGGCCGTGCTCTTCAGCGTCGAAGCCAGGCTACCTTCGCTTTCATACCGATACGCACAATAGGGGTCTTCCCCCAGGAATCCCAGCGCCGAGGTCACACACTTGGCCCCCCCGCGACAGACCGAGGCCTTGCCACCCTTACGGCATTCGCCGGTCAGCAAGTCCGAGTTGAAATCCCGGTTGAACGCAAAGATTCCGGGCCGATTCCAAAGCTCCAACAGCGAGGTCTCCCGGATGTTCCCTTCCACGAAGGGATCGGTATCCCCCACCTTGGCCTGCAAGGACAGACAGCCCTTAACGCCCCCATCGGCCTGGATGCCAATGGCATGCATACCGGCCTGACAGCCCTGCCAGGTCTCGGTGCGCTGTCGCCAACCCCAGCCTCGCAGCACGCGGTCGGTGGGACCGTAATACCCAATGGAATCCCCCACGGCCAGCGGCACCCCGCCCTGCTGCTTCATCGCTGCCAGACGTTTCACCAGTTCGGGGAGCTGCCTGGGCGCAATCACCCAATCCTGGTGGTCGCCAAGCGTTCCCATGGGCTTGCCCAGTTGCAACCGCCACATGGTTGCGCCACTTTGCTCAACGATTTGTTTCATCTGTTCCAGGACCGGAAAATTCATCCGGTTGACCGTTGTCAGCACGGCCACCTTCATCCCCTCGGCGGAGTATTCCCGTATGGAATTCAAGGCCCGCTCGAAGGTGTTGGCACCTCGAATGGTCTCATGGATCTCTTGGGGACCATCAATGGAGATTCCGACGTTTGCCATGCCCGCAGCCTTGGCCTTCAACGCCATGTCTCGGGCTGTTCGACCCCCGGTATAGATCCCGTTGGTTACCATATTGACCAGCACACCTCGGCTGGTTGCGGCCTGGGCAATTTGGTCCCAGTCATTTCGCAGCGTCGGTTCTCCGCCCGACAACGTGATCAATTCGGTCCCCAGCGCGGCCAACTCCCCCACTACCCGAAGACACTCTTGCGTGGTCAACTCGTCGGGGCGCGCCTCTCCTGCCCTGGACCCACAATGTCCACATCGCAGGTTGCACTCCAGAGTCAATTCCCACACACAATTCCGTGGCTTCCAGCCCTTGCTCTCAACTCGCTTCCGGGCCTTTTCCAGTTCCAAACGATTGGTGTGCATCTTGAACTCCTTCCCAAAGTTGCTGCCCGGCCAAACTACTCAAGCCTGCCCCAGCTTGCAAGGACTGGTTCCGCAGTCAGAGTTCGCCGCTCTTGTCACATGGGATACAACGGTTCTATTGGATGCCGGCGCCCCGGCCAACGGGGTCAATTGACGGGCTCCCAGACCTTAACCTGATTCCGGCCTTCCGCTTTGGCCCGATACAACACCATATCCGCCCTGAAGATCAGGTCATCCACGGAGACTCCGATGGGGATGGCCTCGGCAACCCCGAGACTGACGGTCACAGACACCAACTTGTCACCGATCTGGATCGGGGAATCCCCGCAGGCAGACCGAATACGTTCGGCCACAGTCCGCCCCTGGGTCGAATCGCAGTTGGACAAGACGAAAAGGAACTCCTCGCCGCCGTATCGACCGATCACATCGTACGGACGCATCACCTCTTCGATTCGGCGGGTCATCTCGCACAAAACGGCGTCGCCGGCCTGATGGCCGTAGGAATCGTTGATGCGCTTAAAGTGGTCGATGTCCAGCAGGATGGTCGACACGGGCATGCCGCCGCCACGCATGGCGCGTTGCAGTTCCTTGCTTAGCAACTCCATAATGGCAGTTCGATTGTAGACGCCCGTCAAACCGTCGTGAGTCGCCCTGCGTTCCAACTCCTTGTTCGAATCCATCAACTGCTGCTGAAGGTCCAAGATTCGCTCGGCCGTGCGGATACGTGCATGAAGTTCATCGTGCCGGAACGGTTTGGCCACGAAGTCGTCCGCACCCGCATTCAGCCCCTCAATCAGGTCGGCCCCCTGAGACCGTGCCGTCAAAAGAATGATATACGTATAGTTGGCTCGCGCCAGAGCCCGAACGCGACGGCATAAGTCCGTCCCATCGATGCCCGGCATCATCCAGTCCAAAATGGCCAGGCTTGGGCAATCCGGGCGCAGCAACATCTGCCAGGCGTCATCTCCGTCGGAGACGCACGTCAATTCGTGGCCCGCCTTCTCTAGTGTCAGGCGACGCACCTGCAAAGAGACCGGGTCGTCTTCTGCCAGCAAAATCCTCATGACTCAACCTCCAGCGCCCCCGGAGCCTGGGTGCGCAGGGCAATGACCAACTCTTTGACTGCCTGGGGCAGTTCTCCGACCAAGGAACGAGCACTGTCCAGATCATCCTGGAGCGAAAATTCTTCAATGGCCTTGGCTATGGCGTGGATATTTCGAATGCCAAGGTTCGCACTGCTTCCCTTCAGGCTATGTGCATGACGCCGGATTCGATCCTTGTCACGGGCCTCCATCGACTGCTCGATGGCCTGAATATGCCTGGGAACATCCGAAAGGAAGAACGCCAGCAGCCGAGTGATCACCGTGGGCTCAAGTCCCAACTGGTCGCACGTCGCACGCATGTCAAAGGGCGACTCGGCGCTGGCATGGGGTACGTCGATGACCTCTGGCGTATTGGTGAAAATCGGCTGAGGATCGGACAATGGCGTCGTCACCTTTGCTGGATCGATTGCCAGGGGCAGCGGTATCTCCACCACCGTCGAAACGGCCACTTGATGGGCCGGAATTCCCGCCAACCGCCCGCGCACCGCACCGATCTCCTGCCATAACTCCGCCGCCCGAACCGGCTTGGCCACGTACCCATCCATGCCCGAACGCAAAAACCGCTCTCGATCCCCTTTCATCGCATGGGCCGTCATGGCCACAATGGGCACATGATACGGTGTCCCCAACTCCATCTGGCGAATCGACTGCGTCGCCTCCACACCGTCCATTTCCGGCATCTGGACGTCCATCAGGATCAGGTCAAATGTGGCCGCCCGCCAGGCATCTACTGCCGCCTTGCCATCTCGGGCCAACGAAACCTGGCATCCGCCTCGAGTCAGCATGGCCAAAGCCAACGCCTGGTTTGTTGGGTTATCCTCGGCCACCAAGACCTGCAAACCCGCTACGGGCCTCACCGGTGCATCGGTGATCGGTACCTTCGGGAAGGGATCGGCAGACAGCACCGGACGCGGGTTGGTGGGCGTCTCTAAGCCCAGCACCGCCTTCACGCCGTGCCGCAACGACGGGCGCAACACAGGCTGTACCAGGTACGCATTCAATCCGTACGCACGGCACCGATCCCCGTCCACCGCCAGAACGTCAGGACTTAGCAGAGGCAGAATCAACGTGCTGGCATCCAGCGTCTCCCGAACCTTCGCAACCCAGGCAAATCCATCCATGTCCGGCAGCGAGCGATCCACGATGGCCAACTCGAACGGCCTCTGCTCGGTTTGCGCCTGCTTCAACTCTTCGTACGCTTCGGCCCCGGTTCGAACCCCAAACGCAAACAGCCCCAACGAACGCAGGTCTCGCAACAACACCTCACGGGCCTCGTCGGAGCCTTGAACCACCAGCACCGTCAGCGCAGGCATGTCCAGAAGCCCTCGCTCCTTGGCCCCGCCATCGGTGATGGACTCCACGGGAAGGGTCACATGGAACGTGCTCCCCCTCCCCACTTCGCTGTCCACCCAGTTTCGGCCGCCCATCAACTGCACCAGTTGCCGAGTAATCGCCAACCCCAGCCCCGTACCCCCAAATCGCCTGGTGGTACTGCCATCCGCCTGGATGAACGCTTCGAATACCTTTTCGACATTCTCGGGCCCGATTCCCACACCCGAGTCCTTAACCTCGAAGTGCAGTCTCCACTGACGACCCGTCTGGTCGTCGGAACCCACCGTAACCTTCACGCCACCCGACGACGTGAACTTCACCGCATTGCCTATCAGGTTTGACAATATCTGCCGAACTCGAAGGGGATCCCCCAAAAACTCCTCGGGAAGTTCGCTATCCACATCCACCAGGAAGTTCAGCCCCTTGGCAAAGGCCGCCGGAGCGTGGCTTCGAACCGACTCGTCCAGGGCATCGGCCAACCGGAATGGGATGCGCTCCAGCTCCAGCCGGTGCGCCTCGATCTTGGATAGATCCAGAACATCATTAATAATGGACAGAAGAGTCTCGGCTGACCGCCGTAACGCCTCGATATACTCCCGCTGTTCCTGAGTCAGGTCCGTATCCAGCGCCAGGTCAGCCATCCCGATAATGCCGTTCATGGGGGTGCGAATTTCATGGCTGGTGTTGGCCAGGAACTGACTCTTGGCTCGATTCGCAGCCTCGGCGGCAGCCCGAGCGCGGGCCATCTCTTCTTCGGCCTGACGCCGATCCGTTATGTCTCGCGATATTGTTAACACCCGAGTGCCATCCAGCAGGGTGCAGCGAGCCTCGAAATAGCGCTCTTCCCCACGCACCTTCAACGCAAATTCCGTGGTCTGAGGCACCCCCACATCCCGAACCCGATTGTGCGCCCGGACCAGAGCCACCGTCGCCTCTTCAGGCAGAATCAGGCTTAACGCCTTGCCCGACATGCTCGAACTCGACATCGGCAGAACTTCTGGAGGCAGATTCAGGCAGTCTACCACCTGGTGTTCCGAATCCGTCACCAGCATCCAGTCCGGAATCGCATGGATCAGCGTTCGAACTTGAGCCTCACTTGCCCTCAGCGCCTCTTCCTGCTGCCTGGCTTCGGTTACATCCTGATGCACACCTCGGTGGCCCAAGTAGTTGCCGCGGTCGTCCCAGATGGCCACCGCACTAACCGAAAACACGATGGTCCGGCCGTCGTGCGTAAGCGCACGCCACGTCATATGCTGAATCGGCGCCCCTTCCGAAAGCATCCGATTCACGATGCCAGCTACCCGGGGCACATCTTCCGGATGCACCAGTGACAACATCGGACGCCCGATCAGGTCGTCGGGCTCATACCCCAAAGAGTCCAGCACTCGGTCCGAACAGAACACGTACCGCCCTTCGGAATCGCTCTCCCACACCCAGTCAGCAAGCGCCAACGAAATATCCTTAAACCGCTGCTCGCTTCGTAGCAGGGCTTCTTCCACACCAAGACGATGAATGGTTGACCCCAAAGCCGCCCCAGCAGACTTCAGAATGGCCACCTCCGCTTCGTCCCAAATTCGGGACTCCTCTACACATTCGAAACTCAGGAACCCCCAGAATTCGTCGTCCGCCGGTACCGGGATCAGCAGCAGCGATTGCAGTTCCTTCTGCTCCAGAACCACCGGCAATTCGGGTGCCTCGTCTCGACTCCCCACAAAGACAGGCTCGCCTGCCCGCAAACTGATGAACCACGGCATCGGCCAGTCCTCGCCTGCCTCGCCGCTAAGATCCGCTGAATGGGCCGCCGGAGCCACTCCCGGACGGACCCAAACGGCCCGCCGTGCCGCAACCAGCCCCGCACCGCTTGAAGAGGGGACCACTTCCAGAGCCTGAACTCGATCTACCGTGGCGCCCATCCCCAATTCGCGCAAAGACCGTTCCAAGGCAGTCGAAAGGCTCGTCAACCCCAGCAGGCCCGCCGCACTTTTGGCCGATGCTTGAAGCAGACGATCCCTGGACGTCACCGCTGCCTCGGCCTCCTTGCGGCTGGTGACGTCATTCCCGACCGCCACGTACCCCAACGAGTGCCCCTTCCTGTCCACCATCACGGACAACGAAAGATTCATCCAGAACCGCCCACCGTCCTTCTGAACCCCCAGCCACTCCCGCTCCAGATCCCTGCCCGGTCCGACAGTCGCCACCAACGCAGCAAAGCCCGGCTCAACGGTCCGCTCGATTTGCGCAGAAACAAACGCCGAAAATACGATCAACTGCTCGGCATCCAGCAAAGAAGCCAGGCCTATTTGCCCCACCACCTCTGCCTCGGTAAACCCAAAATAGGACTGCGCCGCCCGGTTGAACGTCGTCACCGTGCCCTGCAGGTCCGTCGCTATGGTGATGTAACTGCCGCCGTTGACCAACGCCTCTCGAACCGATGCCTGCTGCCGAAGCTCCGAATCCGCCCTCAGCAACTGCTCCCTGGACAAAACCACCTGCTTACGCCACAGGAAAAACCCCGTGACCGCCAGAACCGTGATGGCGGTACAAACCATGACCGCCACACGCCCCAACATCACCCCAGGATTCGCCTCTGCACCGTCGGCTCCCCAATCCCCCCCCAACAACACCCCCCACCCGGCCAGAAGAACAACGCCCACCAACGCCCAGTAAGTCTGGCTGGTTCCTCGCTGCCCCGCCCCGCCAGCGGCAACCGAGGCCGTACGAAACTCAGCAATTTTTTTGCGGAAAGCGATGCGCACACAGAGGTACACCAAGGCCATCAGAGCCAGGAAAATGAGGTAGTCCACCCGTACCAGTAGCTCCCAAACACCCATGTCGTCAGCCAATCCCCGGGGCGCAGCAAAATACTCGACTAGCCTAGACTAGACGGGCCGCGTGTCAAGAATGGTGTGCGGGAAGGGGAAGATCGGGGGGCAGGGCAATTCCCGGCGGGGTTGGGGCTTGGGGAAGGGGCAGGCGCCACTTCCCCATTGGCAATCCCACGGCGTAGCCACCGGAGAGAGCGAAAAGGATGGGGAAAAGGGGAAGTTCTCTTCCCCTCCCAGGCGCGGCAGCGGTCCTTCGCCACGCATGCAGTACTGCTTTCCCTGCGCCGCTGCCGGGCACGGCGGGGGCGAGGGATCGCCCCTCCCAGGCGCGGCAGCGGTCCTTCGCCACGCATGCAGTACTGCTTTCCCTG
>CAYTWV010000021.1:0-17353 GCA_964442235.1 uncultured Myxococcales bacterium
AGCGTCCGGTAGATGCCTGCAAAAGGCCGAGTCTGAGAGTCTTCAAGCAGACCTGACGACCGAACGGCCAGCGGCCCCTTGACTCGTTCCACAAACGCCGCCAATCGCTCTCGTAATTCGGCCGAAAGATCGCCGGCCACAAAGTCCTTTCGGATCGCCTCATCGGTCTTTTGTGACAAGTCCCGCCCCACCCGATTGCGCTCCAAAAACCGGTCGAACTCCACGGTGCCGATAATTGCGGTAAGAGGCAGGGCTACCTCGACATCCCTAAAACGCGCGCCGTACTCCAGGGCGTACAGCAAGGCATTCAGGAACGCCAGACCACGCCCCTTGCCGCCCAAAGAACCGTCGGCAAGACGAACGACCTGCTCCCGAGTGACTTCCTCCCAATTTGGGAAATCCACAATTCGCCCACGATTTTTGGCCCGTTTCAACTCATCGAACAATGCGACCAGGAAGCGGCGCATCTCTCCCGAACTCGAAAAGTCCTCAACCTGCAAAGGCTGAATTCGCCGGGCGGCCTGAACCTCGCCGTGGGCAATCAACCACGCGGAATAGTGGTTGTTTCGGGCGTGATACAGCAGGCTCTCCTCGGTCACCCGCCCCAACTGCTGGATGAACTCTGCCATGGAGTGGGCCCGAGATTCTTCAAGCCCCGTTTCGTTGCGGAATACGAAGTCCCCAAACCCAAGCTGGTGGAAGATGAAATCGTGCAACTCCCCCAAAAGATGAGGGGAATCTTTGTGAAGGAACTGCGCCCCCAACTCCACGACACGCGGAGCCACCTCCGAATCCAGCGACTGCACCACGATAGGGATGTTGCAGCGTTCTCGGCGCACCATCTCCACGAACCGAACCCCGGCTTCGTCGTCCAATTTGCCCGACCGCTCGAACTGAACGTCGGTGATCAGGCACAGCAAGTTGTCCCGATAGCGCCGATACACCTGTTCGGCCGCCAGATAGTCGTGAACCAGGATGACTTTCGGGCGGATGCGCATACGCAGGCGCCGGTTGCCCTCGGTGGCTTCCTCACGGATCAGCCGCTGCGTCTGCTTCATGATTTCCTGGTACAGAATCGGCAGGAACAGCGAGTAGTACTCAACCGAGTCTTCGATCATCAGAATGACCCGGACCAGACCGTGGCGAGCGTCATATTCTAGGTTCTTTTTGTCCTCGATGCTCTTGATCATGGCCAGGAAGATCTTGCTGTCGCCCGTCCACATAAAGACGTCGTCGATGCTGCCCATGCGATGGCGATTGGACTCGATCATCGCCAGGTCCGTAGCGCTGGACAGGACCAGCAGCACCGGCAAATCGGCGTAAAGGGATTTGACCCGCTGGCTGAATTCAAAGGGGGACAATTCGCCCATGCGCACGGTGGTGATCACCAGATCGAATTTGCGCTGCGCCAACATCTTCAGGGCCTCGGTGCCCGTGGGAACGCTGGTCACTCGTGGGGCCGTGCTGAGATTGAGTTGGCTGTATTGGCCCAGAATCAGTTCGGAGAGGCCGCCATCCTGCTCGAAGATAAAGGCGTCATAAAACGTGGACACGAGCAGCACGTCATTGATTTTATATTTCATAAGATCGTGAAAATTGTCTTCACGAAACTTGAACCGGTTATAGTAATGAATTAGTTCCTCGATATTCACGGTTCCCCCTTCAAAGGCGGCGACAGCCTAGGATCCGGCCTTCGGGAAGTCAAGGTTGGGTAAGGGGCCGAAACGGGCCGAAGCTAATAAAGAATTCCCGCTTGACTTCCCTTAAGGCGGGTGCTGTACTCCGGCCCGGTTTCCGGGGTCTGGTAGGTTTTTCCGCCCGTAGAAGCCGGTGATGGACTCTTTGGGAGGTTTTTCCATGACGCTCAAGGATTTTATGGATTCTGTTGCTGCACGTAACCCCGCTCAGCCCGAATTTCTTCAGGCCGTCCACGAAGTCGTGGAATCGGTATGGGACGTGTGCGAATCCAACCCCCGCTTCAAGAAGGCCAATATCCTTTCCCGCATGATTGAGCCCGAGGCCGTGCACACCTTTAGAGTGGCCTGGGTCAATGACAAGGGCGAAGTGGAAGTCAACCGCGGCTATCGCGTCCAGTACAACAGCGCATTGGGGCCCTACAAGGGCGGCCTGCGTTTCCACCCCTCCGTCACGCTTTCGATTTTGAAGTTCCTCGGCTTCGAGCAGATCTTCAAGAACGCCCTGACGACCCTGCCGTTGGGCGGTGGCAAGGGCGGCGCCGATTTTAATCCTCGTGGCCGCAGCGATAATGAAATCATGCGCTTCTGCCAGGCCTTCATGACGGAACTGTATCGGTACATCGGACCGGACACGGACGTACCCGCTGGCGACATCGGCGTGGGCGGTCGTGAAGTGGCCTATATGTTCGGCCAGTACAAGAAGATCGTTCGTGAATTTAATGGCGTGCTCACGGGCAAGGGCCTGGAGTGGGGCGGATCCATTCTTCGTCCCGAGGCCACCGGCTTTGGCGCGACCTACTTCGCCGAATCTCAGCTCAAGACCAAGGGCATGAGCTTCGAAGGCAAAAAAGTGGCCGTCTCCGGCTTCGGCAACGTCGCTTGGGGTGCCTGCATCAAGGTGGCTCAGTTGGGCGGCAAAGTCGTGACCCTTTCGGGCCCCGACGGCTACATTCATGACCCCGACGGCGTACTGGGCGAAAAGATCGAGTACATGCTCGAGATGCGCGCCTCGAACAACGACCGCGTCGAAGACTACGCCAAGAAGTTCGGCGTCAAGTTCGTCGCCGGCAAACGCCCGTGGGAAGTGCCCGTTGACGTCGCACTGCCCTGCGCTACCCAGAACGAACTCGGCCTGGAAGATGCCCAGACTCTGGTCAAGAACGGCTGCAAGTGCGTCACGGAAGGCGCCAACATGCCCTGCACCCCCGAAGCGGTCAAGGTGTTCCATGACGCCAAGATCCTCTTTGCTCCGGGCAAGGCTTCCAACGCCGGTGGCGTCGCCACCTCCGGCCTGGAAATGAGCCAGAACAGCATGCGCCTCCGCTGGACCGCCGAAGAAGTCGATGCTCGTCTGCACGGCATCATGACCAGCATCCACAGCGCTTGCGTGGAATACGGCAAGGGCCCCGATGGCTACGTCGACTATGTGAAGGGCGCCAACATCGCTGGCTTCCTCCGCGTCGCCAACGCCATGATCGACCAGGGCGTCGTATAACCCGCGCCTAAGGTACTTCCCCCGCCCGGGGTGCACCCCCCGCACCCCGGGCGCCCAGGCCCCACCCCAAACATCTCGCTTCGACTTAGACAAACGCTGGATTCCTTTGGTAACCAAGGGTAACATAGCTTGCGTTTGTCATGAGGTGCCCCTATGAGCCGATTCCTTCTGTGCGCCCTGCTTCTTGTTATGCCTCTTTTGGGTTGTGGGTCCGACCCCTCCAATGGCTCGGAAAACCTCCCCGAATGCACCGAAGATTGGCAATGCTCCTCCAACAAGTGTGAGAACGGGATCTGCTCGCTGTTTGTGGGCGAAGATTCCACCACGCAGCCCCCCGAAGACGGCGTTGCAAAAGACCTGGGCGACGACCCCGACACCACCCCCTTGCTGGATACCGTCACCCCGCCCGAAGATACCGTCACTCCGCCCCAGGACACCACCCAACCACCAGACACCACCGTAAAGCCCCCCCTGGGAAAAGTCGGAGACATCGGCGTCTATCCCACCACGTACCTCTTCACCTACGTGCCCTACGTGGTGAATCCTCAAGGCACCCTTATCGACATCTACAACGAAGGCGGCGCCCCCTTGACCTTGGGAAGCATCAAATTCCAGGCAGGCTCCTCCTCCGAATTCACCATTACGGCCCTGCCACCCATGCCCAAGATCATTGACCCCTACGACCACGTCTCGGTCATGGTCGCCTTCAAGGAAAAGGCTCCTCACGGCAAAGGGTATTTGCTGATTGGCAGCGATGACCCCGACGAACCAGTGGTCACCGGCACGCTGGACAGCCAATCCAAGGTCGCGGCACAGCCCTGCATTCAGATCAATCCCTCGACTCTCAGCTTTGGGGCCGTCGAACGTGGTCAATCCAAAACGCTTCCGTTCAAACTCATCAACTGCAGCGACTCGATCCCCCTTCAAATCAACAAGATCGAACGCTCGGCCGGCTTCTTCGGCATGGCCCTATCCGACGAATTCCAAATCACGCCGTCTCAGCCTTTGACTCCGTTCATTCTGGCCCCGAACCAGACCGCCGACTTGAACGTCACCTACGCCCCTGGACTGGCCGGTTTCGACAGCGGCCACTTTATGTTCAAGAACAACGACCCGACCAGCCCTGAAGCAAAACTGGCTGTATCGGGCACCGGCACGCCTCCTCCGCTCGAGAAGATTGGCCTGCATTTCGAACTCGAATGGGATACGAACAACACCGACGTGGACATGCACATTCTCAGCCAGGGTGGGGAATTCGGAAGCTGCGCCACGGACTGTTTCTACGGCAACATGCACCCCGACTGGGGCATCGCCGGCAACTATCTGGACGATCCCTTCCTGGATTACGACGACGTCGACGGCTACGGCCCCGAACATACCAACATCGAGGAGCCCATAGCCGGCTCCTACAAAGTCATCATGCACTACTATGCGGACAACTCCGAAGGGGCCTCCAAGCCTACCGTTCGCGTCTATTCCTATGGCCAGCTTATTAAGACCTTTGGCCCTACCAGCCTCTCGTCCACCAACATGACCTGGGACGTCTGCAGCGTGGATTGGCCCTCGGCCGCTGTCACCACCCTGGGCAACGTTTACAGCGGCTCATCCCCCGGGGCCTGTTTCAACTTCTAGTTGCCCCGGCACCGCGTTCAACTGCCTGTCTGGAGAAACCCATGTGCGATTCGCCCGCTTCCTCCTGTGGCTCGATTCCCACGACCCCGGCCCCCCGGAAACAGGTGGTATTTTTTGCATCGCAATACCTGGGTGAAGGGGACCTGAAGTTGGGCGAGATCCTGATGCGTAACGCCATCAAGACCCTGTCAGCCATGGCGCCGCTTCCCTCCTCGCTGCTTTTTATGAACTCCGCGGTCCGGCTGACAACCCAGGACGGTAACTTGTTAGCCGACCTCCAGGCCATGGAGTCGGCCGGTGTTGAATTGCTCTCCTGCGGTACATGCCTGGATTTTTACGGCCTGCGTGACTCCCTGAAGGCGGGCCGGGTTTCCAACATGGCCGAAATCTTCGGGCGCATGGCGTCTGCCGACCTTGTGATTCGAATTTAGGACCAGGGCACCACCACCCCCATGCCTGGTCGCAAACCCACCTTCTGTTATCTGGATAACGCAGCGACGTCGTTTCCCAAACCGCCCCAGGTGGTGCAAGCCATGGTCCGTGCCATGCGCACCGCAGGCAACTCGGGCCGAAGTGCCCACTCCCTGGCCATCCAGGCCGCCCGAATTCAACATCAGGTACGAAGTCTGGTGGCGCACCTTTTGGGTGTGGAGAACCCCACCAACGTCATCCTGACTCCCAGTTGCACCGCCTCTATCAACTGGGTCATCGGGGCGTTGCCCAAAGGGTCTCACGTTGTGACCTCAAGCATGGAACACAATGCCGTGGCCCGGACATTGGTTGCGTTGCGCCAGGCTCGACGCATCACGTTCACCCCCGTCAAGGCCGTGTGCGACGGGTTTGTGGACCCCCTGGCCGTGGCCGCTGCATGCACCCCGAAAACGAGGCTGATCGTGTTGGCGCATGCCAGCAATGTATCCGGCACCATTCAGGACATTCCTGCGATTCGCTCAGCCGTACCCCGCTCGATTCCCCTTCTTCTGGACGCCGCTCAAACGGGCGGAATCCAGCCCATCCACGTGGAACAAATGGGCTTGGACTACGTGGCCCTTCCCGGCCACAAGGGGCTGCTTGGACCCACGGGCACGGGCCTGCTGTTGCTTGGGAAACAGGCGCCGCCACTTGTCCCGGGCCTCTTTGGCGGAACAGGTTCTGTCAGCGAATCGGACCGAATGCCAACATTCCTGCCCGACATGCTGGAGGCCGGCACCCCCAATATCCCCGGCGCCGCAGGGCTGGCAGCGGGGATTCAGTTCCTGAATTCCATGGGAAGGAACGAGTTGTTGCGCAAAGAAGGCGCCTTCACGACTGAGATTCTGCATGGGCTATCAGGGCTCTCCCACATCCGACTTGTGGGTTCGGCGGATGCGCACCGACACACGGGGACGTTCAGCGTGGTTGTGCACGACATGGACCCCGGGTTGGCAGCGGTGCGCCTGGAAAGGGAACAGGGAATTCTGACGCGGCCCGGCCTGCATTGTGCCCCCTGGGCTCACGCCAGCCTGGGAACCCTTCCCGCCGGAACCCTGCGATTCTCGTGGGGCCCCACCTCCCCCGACGATGCTGCTGCCCGAATTCTGAATGCACTGGAATCGCTGAAACGGGGGACCCCGTGACGCAGCGCCCCATCCACATCTGGGTATTCCCCTCTATCCACCATGTGTTGGCCCTGGAGTTACCCCTGGCTGACGCAGGGGTCTGGTATGACCTTCTGCCAAAGCCAGCCGAGATTTCTAGCGACTGTGGGGTTGTGCTGGCGACATCTCTAGAGGACGAAGCGGAAGTGCGAAGGGTTCTGGAACACCACGCAAAACAAGGTTGGCGTGGCCCCCTGCCCTACCACTCTTCGACGGTGCGGTACTCGGTCAAAAATCGGTCGCGCTCGACCACCAAAGCCACACCCGTGCCGGGGCCCGACGGACAATAACCGTTGTGCGGGGCCGTCACCAGGATGGGCTTCATCAATTCCAACGGAACTTCTTTTACCTGGCCGCCCTCTTTGATCACCAGAGTCAACGCACCAGAGAGCAGCAAAAACAGCTCGGGGCAATCGTGGGTTTCAAGCTCAACCACATCGGCACGGCAAGCTTCGCCGGGCGAATACATGCCCACTCGCCAGTGGCCCGAATCGCCGCAAACCACTTGCCAGCGCATGCCTGGAACCGAGCTTAACATCTGGTTCAAGTCCACAATGGGAAAGGATGGCGGAACCGTCTTTTCGAAGTGCTGCATGGAATCTCCATAAGGTTAAACTTGTTGCCCGGTTGCTCCCTCGACGGAACGCCCACTCCCTCACGGTCGTGGCACAGACACACCCGGTTGCCCTGGAGCCCCGTCCCTGGAGCCCTGTTCCCGGAGCCCTCCTCGACGGAACGCCCACTCCCTCACGGTCGTGGCACAGACACACCCGGTTGCCCTGGAGCCCGTCCCCTGGAGCCCCGTCCCTGGAGCCCTGGAGCCCCGTCCCCAGAACGTGGTCAGATGGGGCGGCGAGCACCCGTTGGGCTAGGCGGCCTGTAGGGCGAAAGCGGAGGCGTGCTTGGCACGCTGAGCACTTCGCCCAAAGGCCAACGACGCCCAACGGGATGATCGACGCCCTAGATGACCACGTTCAGCGGTTGCCCCTGGGCCCCGACCGCTGCCCCGACCCACGCCGATCGGGCCCACCCGAGAAGCGGTCGCCACGGTCACGGCCACGGTCATTAAAACGACCTCGGTCCCCACCAGGACGCCCACCCCGGTTGTCCGGACGGCCCGGGCCACCACGGTACCCGCCCCGGTCTCCGCCTCGGTCACGGCCGCCATCACGGCCGCCATCACGCCGGAACCCACGGTTTCCGTCGTCCTCGTGAACGCTCCAGCGGTCTTCATTACCCAGCGCCACGGCCCAGAAATCGCCCGTGCGCAGTTCATCCACCAGTTGCTCCTGCGACTCGATGTTGGTCACAAAAAGCGTAGCGCATCGCCCTTCGGGGGCCGCCGTGGCCGAACCACCCGCCGCCGGAGAACCAACGGCTTCGAGGGCTTCGATGGCCATGTCATTGGCCGGAATGGGGCTTACGCTGGTCACCACGATGACGGCATCAAGTCCACGATATTGGAACACTCGGTCGCCCATGGCCGCCGTCGAGTCTTTGTGATACGGATGGCACGCCACAACGGCGCAGCCCGCTGACCGGCATTGCGTAATGATCTCTTCGTCTTCCAGGTTCTTTTCCAGGACCTCGGAGAGGGTCGCCGCTGCATCGTGCGGATAGGCCAGCAAATGCCCTTTGCTCAAGGGAATCTCCACGCCCACAAACGTCTTGATCCCGGCGCCACGTACCTCTGCCACCGTCTGCGGATCGGGAAACTTCTTGAATCCCACCAGGCACAACGCATCCAACGTCGTCGCCTTGAATTCCCGAATGATCCGCTCGCTCTCGCCATTTGTCACAAGTACCTGAAGATCCACTAACACGATGTACCTCCTGCAAACGTGCCCGATGGGGGCATCACCCCCTGGCTACAATCCACTAAACTAACGTAGTTGCCCGCCAGGCTTGACCTGGAAGAACCACGACACCCCACAGCACGATGCGCTGCGGGCCCCTATTTCCCTGCAAATTCCCGTTCCTGCTGCAAACGGGCCTTTTCCGCTCTGGCCATCACTTCATCCACGTCCCGATGGGAACCGGGCTCTACCACGGCCGCCCCCAGCGACAGCACGATCGGCACCTTGGGGTCGGACTGGTTGTATGCGGCCACCGCTTCACCCAACCGCTGGATGGCCCGGGTTGTTCCATCCTGCCGGGTCTCCAACAACAGCACGCCAAACTCCTCGTGCCCCACCCTGGCCACCACATCCGAACCGCGGAAGGTCTTTTGGATCACGCCCGCAGCCACGACCATCAACTTATCCACTTCCATGGCACCCAGATTGGCCAACACGGATTCGGTGCCGCCAACCCCAATGCTCATCACCGTCACGTCTCGCTTATAGCGACTGGAAACCCGCAACTGCTGGTCACAAAGCGCCACGAACCCACGACGGTTGTAAAGCCCCGTCAAATCGTCCGTCACTGCGAGATCCTTCAGAAACTCTCGAAGCTGAACATGCTGAGTTATGACGCGAAGCGTTATGAGAGTTGCCCGCTCTCCTTCCCAAACCGTGGTGGCGCCCAGGGATTCCACGACCAGACTGGGACCCTCTCCCCGCGGGAAGTCGATCTCCACCGTACGGTTGTCCCCCATGGGATAGGGCCATTGTTTGCCCATACATTCGTTTGATGCCCGGCCCACGATGACCTCGGCAGCGGGATTCATGAAGCGGATGGCTCCATCCGCCCCTAGAATGACCACACCGTCGGGATTCGACATGATCATCCGGCGGTACCGAGCCTCGCTGGCTTCCAGTTCCCGAGCCCGCTCTTCCAGATCCGACAAAAGGTTTTGACGCTCAACAGCGTATCGAATGGCTCTGGCCAAGGCTCGCCAGTCAAAGGTCCCTTTGACCAGATAATCCTGGGCCCCGTTCTTCAGAGCTTGAAGTGCTGCGGCCTCGTCATCCAGAGACGTAAGCACAATGACCGGGACACCCGGGCTGTGATCCTGGAGTTGAGAGAACGTAGCGATTCCCTGGCTGTCACCCAAGAACAGGTCCAGCAAAACCAGATCCGGCTTGGCTCTCCGAGTCTCGGCTACCCCCGCTTTCAGGCTCTCCACCGTAACCCATTCCCCAAGCCCAGGCGCAGCAGCAAGCATGGACTCCACGATCCTGGCATCCACGGGACTGTCTTCAATGAGTAGCAACCTCATAGCTACCTCACAGGCTAAGGGGGGCATGCTACCACGAACCCATCGGCAAGGAAACCGCTTTTCGCCCTTGAGACGGCCCGGGTTGGGCCGTTCGCACGCATGAGCAAGAAATCTAGTCGCGAATCGCCGGTTTTCATAGGTTCTGCGGCCGCTCTCCGCAGCGTCCATGGGCCAAACGATGGAGGCGCTTGCGGCCCGGACGCCCCCTGGAAGCGACCTCAAATCCGGCCCCCTCATTGACACAAACGGGTGCTCGGCCCTATGATCCCGCCGATTTTTCGGCCGGCATCTACTGCCGGCGCCATACCCTACGGAGGGGTCTGACCATGACGAAACGAATCGGCGTGCTCACTGGCGGTGGCGACTGTCCCGGCCTGAACCCGGCCATCAAAGGCCTGGTCAACGGCGCCTATTATGGGGGCAACGAGACCTATGAAGTCATTGGGCTTCGAGACGGCTGGAAGTCTCTTGTGCAGCCCGAATTGCCATCCATGGGCCCCATGAAAGGCCACGTTTTCGGGGCCAACGAATATTGGCGGACCCTCCTGCCCATCGACGTGGAATACTGGGATATCGAGGGGGGCACGAACCTGGGCTCCTCCAGAACCAACCCCTACAACCCCGAGAAGTTCAAAGAAGCTGAAGTTCTGAAGAACATCGAAGCGTTGAAGTTGGATGCCCTGGTCGCCATCGGTGGCGAGGACACGCTGGGTGTGGCTGCGAAGTTGGACAAGGCCGGCGTACCGGTGGTGGGCATTCCCAAGACCATCGACCGGGACCTGCCCGGAACCGACTATAGCCTGGGCTTCGAAACCGCACTACAGATCATTAACGATGAAGTGGACCGCCTGCGGACCACGGCCGGCTCCCACAGCCGGGTCTTTATCATCGAAACCATGGGCCGCCATGCCGGCCATCTGGCCCTGCAAGGCGGTGCCGCATCGGGCGCCTACATCAGCCTGATTCCCGAACACCCCTTCAACATTTCCAGGGTGGTCCGCCTGCTGGTGGAACGCAAAATGCGGGGCATCCGCTACAGCATCGTGGTGGTTTCCGAAGGGGCATACCCTGACACCGCCAAGGGCCCCATCGTCTCGGGCCAGATCCGTGACACGGGCTTCACTCACGTGCCTTTGGGTGGCGTGGGTGAATGGGTCCGAATGCAGGTCGAGCGGGCCACAGATTGGGACGTTCGTGCCGTCAGCCTCTCCCATGTGCAGCGCGGTGGCGCTCCCTGCGCCTACGACCGTCGAATCGGGCGTTTGTTCGGCCAGGCAGCGGCAGACCTGATTCGCCGGGGTAAAAGCGGCTACATGACGGCGTTGAAAGACGGCCGCATCACCCCCGTGCCGATCTCGGTAGTGGACGGCTCTATCCAGGTCGTCGACGTGAAGAATGAATACGACACGCTGCGCTACAACGCGAAGCGCTCCAACTTGCTGTAAGCGCAGGGAGGGAAGACCATGGTCATCAAGAGAATCGGCGTTCTGACGGGTGGCGGTGACTGCCCCGGCCTCAATCCGGCGCTCAAGTGGGTGGTCAAGACTGCCATGGACCCTGACCTGGCCGACAAACGCGGCTATCAGGTTGAAGTCCTGGGCATCAAAGACGGGTGGAAGGGCCTGGTCAAATATGACCCGCGCCGCGGCGTCCTGCCGCCCCGCACCGAATTCGGCGAATTCGATTTCGCCCGAATTCTGGTTCCCGAAGAGACCCGAACCTGGGACCGCATGGGCGGCACACGTCTGGGCACCTCGCGAACCAACCCCTTCAATCCCAAGAACCCGACCTATACCCAAGTTCTGGAAAACATCGACGCCCTGGGCTTGCACGCCCTGGTCGCCATCGGGGGGGAAGACACACTTTCCATCGCCAGCCGCCTGTCGGACATGGGAGTGAATGTCGTCGCCATTCCCAAAACCATCGATCGGGATCTGCAAGGCACCGACTACAGCCTGGGCTTCGAGACCGCCGTTAACGTGATCGTCGAAGAAATCGACCGCATTCGCACCACCGCACGGTCACACAGCCGAACGTTTGTGGTGGAAGCCATGGGCCGATACGCAGGCCATTTGGCGCTGTCGGGCGGCGTGGCTTCGGGTGCCTCCATGATCCTGATCCCCGAAGTCCCCTATCGCATCGAACGTGTCGTGGAACTTCTGAAGCAGCGACAGGCCGATGGCCACCGCTTCAGCATCATCGTGGTAGCCGAAGGGACCCAGGAAGATGGCGGAACTCGTATCGAGCGTAAGGCCGACGCCAATGACCAGTACGAACACCCCACCCTGGGGGGCATCGGCGACGTGCTCGCGCACCAGATCGAGGCGGCCATGGGCCTGGAAACCCGGGCCGTGAATCTGTCGCACCTTCAGCGCGGCGGAATCCCATGCGCCTATGACCGTCGCATGGGCCGCCTGTTCGGCATCGGTGCCGTCGACCTGATCGTCAAAGAACAGTTCGGCCGAATGGTCGCCATCCGAGAAGGCAAACTCGACTCGATCCCCATCCCCCGTGACCTGAAAAACGTGCGACTGGTGGACGTGCCCAAACGGTACGACACCGAACGCTACACCGCCAAGTACTCCGTCTTAGTGGACTAGTATTCGCTGCACATAGGGCTTTGGTGCCCCAGGCAAACGTGGTCAGATCGGCCGGCGAGGCCCCCAGGCAAACGTGGTCAGATCGGCCGGCAGGCGCCCCCTGGGCAAGGCGGCCCGCAGGGGCGGAAGCGGAGGCGTGCTTGGCACGCTGAGCACTCCGACCAAGGGCCAACGCAGTCCAGGGGGATGCTCGACGGCCGAGGTGACCACGTTTTATATGCAAATCTTGGGCCAAGTCCGCCACAACGCTTGCTTCCTGGCTAAACCATGCTAGATTGGGGGGTGCACACGAGGCAGGACCCATGGAACTGAGGCAGACACTACAGACGAAACTTGAGCAGAGGCTGACCCTGACTCTGCAGTTGCAGCAGGCCATCAAACTGCTTCAGCTTACACGCCTCGAGTTGGCCAATATCATCCAGGAAGAGTTGGCCGAAAACCCCGTGCTCGAAGAGATTCCCGCCCCCAGCTCCGAAGAAATCCCCGTGGCCAACCTGGACTACTCCAACGCCCCCGAAGAGCAGGGCGAGTCGGGATTGGTTCAGCCCGATGGCGAACAGGACTGGCGCAAGATCATCGAAGAATTCGGAGAGGCGGGCCCGCTGCCCTCGACCATCATGCATCGGGACGAAGAGTTGCCTCCCATGGAGGCCAACCTCACCCACAAAGAAGACCTCTTCGATCACCTGCTTTGGCAACTTCGTATGTCCCCCATTCCCGAGGCGGACCAGCGAATTGCCTTCGAAATCATCGGTGACGTGGACCACAATGGTTACATCCCCGAAGACGAAGTCCTCGTCGTGGCCGAACGCCTGAACGTGCCCGAATCGGAAGTCGAACGCATCCTCTTGGTCCTCCAGAACTTCGACCCAGTGGGTGTGGCCAGCCGCACCCTGGTCGAATGCCTCTCGGTCCAGGCAAAAGCCCTCTATCCCGGCGACGACATCATTCTCAAGGTCATCGAACACCACCTCAACGATCTGGTGGGCCGGTCGGTCCTGACCTTGCACCAGAAGTTGGGCGTTTCCCTCGAAGAAGTGGATGAAATTCGGGTTCTTCTCTCTGCCCTGGATCCAAAACCCGGCAGGGCTTTCAGCGGTGAAGAGGCCCAATATATTACCCCTGATGTTTATGTTTTGAAGTCTGGAGACGGGTACATCTGCTCGCTGAACGAAGATGGCATGCCAAAACTCAAGCTAAGCCCGTATTACAAGAATCTGATTAATAGACCTCTGAACAAGGAAACCAAAGACTATCTCAAACAGAAGGTTCAGTCGGCGGTCTGGTTCATGAGATCCATTCACCAGCGACAATCCACCGTCCTGCTGGTCGCCGAAAGCATCGTCCGATTCCAGAAAGACTTCCTCGACAAGGGGATCTCCTATCTCAGACCGCTGGTACTGCGTGAAGTGGCCGATGAGATTGGCATGCACGAGTGCACGGTCAGCCGAGTCACCTCCAACAAGTTCATCCATACCCCGCAGGGGCTGTTCAGCCTGAAATTCTTCTTCAACTCCCGCATCGAAACCTCGGATGGAGAAGACGTCGCCTCTCAGGCCGTGAAGGACCGCATCAAAAATCTGGTAGACCAGGAGGACCCCCGCCGCCCCATCAGTGACCAGCAACTGGTCGAGATGCTGGACAAAGAGGGCATTCACATCGCCCGCAGAACGGTAGCCAAATACCGAACTCAGCTTGGGCTTCTCTCGTCCTCGCAGAGAGTACGAATCGCCTGACGGAGTGCAGAATGGTCGAACTCGCAGTCACAGAGCGGGCGTTGCACATTGTTTTGCTGACCGGCATGTCCGGGGCCGGCAAAACATTCGCCCTGAAGACCCTGGAAGACATGGGGTTTTTCAGCATCGACAACCTGCCGTCGTCCTTGCTGGATCCCCTGCTGATGCTGCTGGAGAGCAACCCGGAAATCAGCAAAGCAGCGCTGGCCATGGACATCCGGGATCCCTCGTTTGTCCATGACGCCCAAGATATCCTTAAGCGGCTGAGAAGCCGGGGTCACACGGTTACCGTGGTCTTCCTGGACGCAAAACACGACGTCCTGGTGCGCCGGTTTGCAGAAACCCGCCGCCCCCACCCCATCGCCCGCAATATCCCCGTCCAGGAGGCCGTGGCCCGAGAGTCCGAGATGCTCGCACCCCTGCGCCCTCTTTCCTCGTTTGTCATTGATACCACTACATTCACCATCCACACGCTGCGCCAGACGCTGCAAGGGATGCTTGGCTCGGCCACCGGCCCCAATTTCCAGGTGGTCATCGAGAGTTTCGGCTTCAAGAATGGCGCTCCGCTGGATGCCGCATATCTGTTTGATGTGCGATTTCTCCGCAATCCGTATTTTGTGGACTCGCTGCGTGAAAAACCCGGAACCGACCCCGAAGTGGCCCAATACGTCATGGCCGACCCCGACAGCACCACTGTGCTGGAATTGATCGTGAACCTGTTGCAAGGCGCTCTGCCCCTGATTCAGCGAGAGGGGCGGCCGGGGGTTACCCTGGCCATCGGATGCACCGGCGGCCAACACCGCTCGGTGGTTCTGGCCATGGAACTGCTCGCAAGGCTTACTGCCCTGGGATTTGACGCGTCGGTCGTCCACCGGGATTTGGTCACGATCCCCCCCCGATAAGTTGCGTTTACACACGGCTCGACAAGTTGGGTAGAACCGTCCTACGATACCTCCGCCAAATCGAAGCGAGGTCCCCATGAGACGATGTCCACCTGCCGTTATCCTGATTCTGATGCTCACAGCCGCCTGCAACTCAAAGCCCGGGCAGGCCCCCAACTCGACACCCGAAAACGAGTCGGCCGAGGGCATGCCCCGGCGTACCATCGAGACCCTGCCGACACAAGCCGGCCCCGCTGGGCAACCTGCGTCCGAGGGCCCTCTTTGGCCCGTTCTGGACCAGGATACGGCCAGCCGGCTGGTCAAACTCTCCATCGAATGCGCCCAGAAGGAATACCCCAACAAGCCCGGCCACGTCCTCGAAAACGACCAAAACCTGCTGGCGCCCAAAGACGCTACGCCGGCCTTTTATGGCTGTTTTGACTGGCATTCAGCGGTCCACGGCCACTGGACTATGGCCACTTTGCTTCGGCTTTTCCCCAAGATGCCCGAAACCCAAGCCTTGGTATCCATCCTGGACCAGCACCTGACGCCCGAGCGCATCGCCAAAGAGAAGGCCTTCCTGGACTTGCCCCGAAGCGCCACCTGGGAGCGCCCCTATGGTTGGGGCTGGCTGCTGCGACTGCAAGCCGAACTGGCCACCCCCTGCGCCCCCGATGAACCGTGTCTGCGACAAAAGTGGTCCCAAGCCCTGAAGCCCCTTTCCGCCTCCATTCGGGACAAGTTGATCACTTACCTGAATCGTCTCTCGGTGCCCATTCGAGACGGAACACACGCCAACACCGCCTTCTCGCTTGTCCACGCCTGGCACTACGCCATGGCCATGAACGACCAGGAGCTGGCCAGCGTGATATCGGCCCGCTCGCTGCACTTCTATCACAAGGACCGCAACTGCCCGGCCCACTTCGAACCCTCGGGAGAAGACTTCCTCTCCGCATGCCTGGGGGAAGCCCAGTTGATGGCCCTGCTGCTTCCGCAAAGTCAGTTCGTGCCCTGGCTGGACGCATTTCTTCCGGCCGTCGACTCGGAAGCGTTTGCCCCGTTGCGCACCCCCGCCCTGGTGCTGGATGCCAAAGACCCACGTATCGGCCACCTTATCGGCCTCTCGTTTCATCGCGCAGCGGCCTATCAGGGGATCAGCAAGGCGCTGGCCCACGATCCGCGGGCTCAACGGTTCCAGCAACTGGCAGCACTGCATCTGGTGGACGGGCAGAAACGGATTATTGAATCAGGATACGGCGGGGCGCACTGGCTGGCGTCGTTCAATCTGCTGGCTTATTTGACTCAGCTTGAGACCGCACCCGGCGTCGCACCAGCGAAATAGCCTGGGCCAACAGATAGACCATGGTGGCGACCACGATAATGGTAGCGCCCGCAGGCCAGTTCAGCTCGAAACTGATCCACAGCCCCACCACCACACTCAACGCACACAACACCGCACCCAGCCACATCATCTGCCACAGTCTGGAAACCAGCGGAGATGCTGCCGCGGCGGGCAACGTCAGCAGCGCAATCACCAGCACCAACCCCACCACAGTCGTCAATACGACCACCGTCAGTGAGGTCATCACCAGCAACAGTGTATAATAGGCATGAGTGTTCACGCCACGCAGACGTGCAAACTCATCATCGAAGCAAATCGCCAGGAATTTATGATAGAAGACGATGCCAAGCAATATCACCAGGGCGTCCAACACCACCAGAAGCCAGAGCTGGCTGCGGCTGACCATCAGGATGTTGCCGAACAGGTAGCTCATCAAGTCTTCGTTGTACCCGGGTGTGGCCGCCATAAATAGGACGCCCACGGCCATGCCCAGCGCCCACAGCGCCCCAATGACCGAGTCTTCTCGGTGTTTCCATCGCATGCTGACCCAAGAGACCAGTACGGCACCAAAACAGGCCGCAACCAGCGCACCCACCAGCGGCGAAAGCCACTGGACCTTGTGTACGACCTGGAAATACCGGGCAGCGCCCATCCCCCCTAAAACAAAGTGGGAAATGCTGCCGGCCAGATAGGCGATGCGACGGGCTACCACATAGGTGCCCACCACGCCGGCACAAACCGAGGCGGCCAAACCCGCCAGCAGCGCATACTGCAAAAATGCGTGTGCCCCAATGGCCTGGAAGAAGCTCATGACTTGCCCTCCCCTGGCCCAGAGTCCACCTTAACCTCACAACTGGCGCCAGCCCCCGGTCTATCGGAAATTGAGAGTTTCCCCGCTGGTGCCACCGGAATGTGTACGTGCCCCGGGTGTATACAAGGCCCATGAGCGTGAGGCTGGTCGGCCTCTTCGGCGCCCATGTGCCGGTCGTGCATCACCATACGCATGTGATCTCCATACAAATCACACACAAGATCCACACTGACTTCCCGCGTGGGATGGACCGAGATTCGCCGATTCACGCAGACCGTCCACCCCACCGTGGAGCTGACAAACGACATATCGTGGGTCACCAGAATCACGGTCTGCCCGGTTTCGCGGTGCAGACTCTGGAA